>JBJTGO010000259.1:0-6720 GCA_046093985.1 Actinomycetota bacterium | reverse complement strand
TCGCACAGATCTCAGAACTCTCAGAGCGACTTGCTCGCGGTGTGCAGCGAAGGATCGAAAGTGAGTCAACGCTGATCGCAAACCTCTCCTCACGTCCTGTGATGCGAGATCCGATGCTCTTGATCACCCCAGAGATCGATTCGCTACAGCGAGATCGAAAAGGGATGAAGAGATCCCTTGCCCACCTGATCGAACTACATGGCAAGGAACTCAAAGGAGCGATCTCACAATTGCGTGCACTCTCGCCTTACGCAGTCCTTGACCGTGGTTATGCGGTGGCTCAACGCAGCGACGGCAGCATCGTCAAGGATGCAGACCAATTCAAGAGAGGCGATGAAATCCGAGTCCGCTTTTCAAAGAGCGCACTCACTGCATCGGTGACCGAGACCACAAAGAAGGTCGACCCGCTCTAGGAGAAGAATCCGTGATCGGTGAGGAGTAGATTTCTCTTATGACCAAGGCTGGCTCATCACCGATTCCCTATGAGAAGGCACGTGATGAACTCGCAGAGATCGTCGAACAGTTAGAGAGTGGCGATGTCGGGCTCGAAGAATCACTCAAACTCTGGGAGCGTGGCGAAGAGTTGGTGAAGGTCTGCCAGGAGTGGTTGGACGGAGCGAAGGCGCGGATTGCGAAGGCGAAAGATGCCTGAGTTCAACTACGAAGATCTTCTCCCACTCGGTCCAGAGACCACCACCTATCGCAAACTCGATATAGACGGCGTCTCCACCTTCTCCGCTGATGGCCGTACCTTCCTCAAAGTGACTCCCGGTGCGATCGAGCGACTTACCGAGATCGCAATCCACGACATCAATCACTATCTACGAAGCGAACACCTCGGACAGTTGGCCTCGATCCTCAAGGATCCAGAGGCCTCCCCCAATGATCGCTTCGTCGCTCTCGACCTACTCAAGAATGCGAATATCTCAGCTGGTGGCGTATTGCCGATGTGTCAGGACACTGGAACTGCCCTCGTCATGGCGAAGAAGGGACAACAGGTCCTCACCGACGAGAAGGATGAGGTGACGATCTCGCGCGGGATCTATAACGCCTATACCTCGCTCAACCTCCGCTATTCGCAATTGGCGCCGATCACCACCTGGCAAGAGAAGAACACCGGTAACAATCTCCCGGCACAGATCGAGATCTACTCCTCTGCAGATCATCCGGAAGAGTATGAATTCCTCTTCATCGCCAAAGGTGGCGGTAGCGCCAACAAGTCTTTCCTCTATCAAGAGACGAAGGCGATCCTCAATCCGAAGAGTTTCATGGCCTGGCTCGACGAGAAGTTGCGCTCCATCGGCACCGCTGCATGCCCTCCCTATCACTTGGCTATCGTGATCGGCGGAACGAGCGCGGAATACACCTCCAAGGTGGCAAAGCTGGCCAGCACCAAGTACCTCGACTCACTGCCTACGACCGGAAATGAGAAGACTGGTCGAGCGATGCGAGATCTCGAACTTGAGCAAGAAGTCTTCAAACTGACGCAGACTCTAGGCATCGGCGCTCAGTTCGGCGGCAAGTACTTCTGTCACGATGTTCGCGTCATCCGTCTTCCTCGCCACGGCGCATCGCTTCCGATTGCGATCGCAGTCTCATGTTCTGCTGACCGACAAGCCAAGGCGAAGATCACCAAAGATGGCGTCTTTATTGAGCAATTGGAGACCGACCCGGTCCACTTCATGCCGGAGACGATCGAAGAGAGCCTCGATGGCGAAGTGGTTGAGATCGATCTCAACCTTCCGATGGATGAGATTCGAAAGACCCTCTCGAAGTATCCGATCAAGACACGGCTCTCACTCACGGGAACCATGGTGGTAGCGCGCGATCTCGCTCATGCGAAGTTGAAGGAATTGGTCGACTCTGGAAAACCGCTACCGGAGTACTTCAAGAAGTACGCGGTCTATTACGCAGGACCTGCGAAGACTCCGAAGGGTTATGCCTCGGGATCCTTCGGTCCGACGACTGCGGGTCGTATGGACTCCTATGTCGATTACTTCCAACGACTCGGTGGTTCCATGGTGATGATCGCGAAGGGCAACCGTTCCAAGCAAGTGACCGATGCCTGCGCGACACATGGTGGTTTCTATCTTGGTTCGATAGGCGGACCTGCGGCGAGGTTGGCACAAGATTGCATCAAGAAGGTCGAGGTCCTCGACTACGAAGAGTTAGGTATGGAAGCAGTCTGGAAGATCGAGGTCGAGAACTTCCCAGCATTCATCGTCGTCGACGATAAAGGAAATGACTTCTTCGCCGAGACGAGTAAACCGCTCTCAATCGGCAGAAAGCCTTAGGTCAATGAGATGGCAGAGTAAGACTCAGAGCCAGCTGAATCATTCGAAAGTATTGGCGAAAAGATTCTGGTCCCTTCTTTTCCTGAATGTTCTTCTTCTGGGTACATTCACTCATAACTCAATCGCGAGTACCAGCAAGGAGACCGATCTCATAACCTATTGGGACTCCGTACCAGAGGGGCGCGAGAATGCTGGTGGGAAGGTCGCTGCTTGGTCGGGGGGCTCAGACATTTTCGGCGAGACCCACTCTATGCCGCCTACCCGTTACGGAGATTACGTCGCGATACTTCCACCTTGCGATGGCAACAAGTTTCTTGATTGCATAGACAAGGTCATGGTCAGAAAGAAGGGCACAACGGCCTGGTCTGAGGGACAAATAGCAGTGCGAGAAATAGTCACGGAGATTGGTAGATCAACCCTGCAGTACTCGGATGGAGAGTTGGGCTACGTTGGTTACATCGATGCAAACAGTTCAGTTGGACTCCCCGCAGGGAGGACCTCTTCTATCTGGAACATTCCCCAGGCTCCCCATAAGGGTGGCACGAGATACCTCGTTTCACCCGCCTTTGCCTCATCCTTACCGGGGTTCCGAACTCCCGCCACAAATAGATTCAATTTAGTCTTGCGACCTTTTGATGCGAATTCGAATCTCGACTATCTATGGGCCAATCCGCCACCGCTCGGCTACAGATTCCCTAATGGATTTGAATTTCGAATAGACATCAGGCTCTCCATTATTCAAAAATCAATTCCAAAATTCTTTTCTGGAAGGATCCAAAATCCGAGCGTGGTGCTGAAAGAGGACCGACTCAGTATTCGAGGCGAACCGGAGGATTATCCAGTCGCTCGTACCGATTGGATCGACTTTGCTGCTCTTGATGAATCACAGCGAAAGACGGTCGCATTCCCTATGGACCCTGATCGTGGAGTCTGGGGTGCATGGGCTTCCGGGTTCTTGGGAATAAATGACAAGTACGACTTCTTGCGATTTCTCAGTTGGGAAAAGGACTTGAAACAGTTAGGCAAGAACAATGGGTGGTATCTCCAATCTATTGACCGTGACTATGGTTCTTGCAATCTTCCAGGTTTTGCAGGTTTCGCATCGGGCAACTCCCTCTTGTTCTCTACCGCGCCACCTCTCTGGAATCCAGAGGACCAAACAATTTCCTATCAAATGGCATCGCTGAGCAAGGATGAAACTGGAAATCGAAATCGAGGCAACTTTGACCTCGCTATGCGAAGAGAGTTGATTCAGTGCCTGTGGGGATTTGTTCCCTCAGCCTCAACCAGTTCTGAAGTCACCATCCTCTATCAGGATGGACGATCAAGCGTTGGGACATCGAGTTTGCGGCTGGATGGCAATTGGCTTTACCTCAAGGTCACTGGCTTCACATTCTCAAACCCGACACTGAAGATCAGAATCACTCCGAAGGACTCCAAAACGCGTAGAACTGTCATCTGCGCTAAAGGGACAATAGAGAGCCGAGTCACTGGTGTGAAACCTAGGTGTCCTAAGGGGTTTCAACAACGAGCTTTACGAAAGAACTAGTAGTAACGCGAGCGTTGGAATTTGCGAAGCGCCTTACATGGCGTCTCGTAGCGAACATCGATGTAATGCAGACCCCATGAGATCTGAGTCAATGGGTTGGTTCGCCAATCATCACCACGGATCTCCATCTTCACGGCTGGTAGTGCCTGTGGGATCCCGTAAGCGCCGGTGCGCGGATTGCGGGCCCTGAAGTTCCAATTGCTCTCCTTGGTCCAGAGCGTGTTGAGACATCCATACTGGTAACTACCCCAGCCGTAGCGCTCCTTTGCCATCTCCTTTCCGGCAGCGCGAGCGCCCTTAGGGCTTTTCGCATTGAAGATCTCCCGGGCAAGGAGTGAGACTGCTTGAAGGTCGGTCGACTTGATCCCCGCCTTGGAATCAACGAAGGCCATGAGAGCGGGCAAGGTGAGTTCGGGAGCGGTGAGCCGGGGATCCGAGGCCCCACTTCGATCCGAGGCCTCAAGGTAGAGATCGACGCCGACTCGTAAGGTCACCGAGGCGTAGGAAGGCTCGGTCCCATGGAGGAAGAGGAGGACGAAGGCAGCAAGGACTGCAGGCCGACGAAGTCGAAAACGCATTGCCTCACGCCCCTCCTTGGCTCTCGCCACGTGCTCCAGCGATGAATCTCATCGTTGTAATTCAGCCACGACTGAACTCCCTGAACTTCGGGCCGGGATGTCGATCCGCGGTCAAGACCAGGTCAAACAGTCAATGGGAAGGGCTTTAGGGTGACGGAGGTAAGGGGTCATCGCAAACGCAACAAGGCAAAGCTGGGGATGAAATTTGGTATGAAGTTCCTGTGAGGAAAGAAAACCGCAGGTCAGACCGGGAGAAGTCCAAAAAGCCCGATTTGTCGCTGTGGGATTTAGCGAGGGGTCAGATTGCTCGTTGAATTGGATCTTCGAGCATCTCGGTCACCAATGCAGCGATGGGTGAGCGCTCACTTCGAGTCAGGGTGATGTGGGCGAAGAGGGGATGGCCCTTGAGGGACTCAACGACCGCAACCACCCCGTCATGACGTCCGACTCTCAGGTTGTCTCGTTGAGCCACATCGTGGGTGAGGACGACTCGAGAGCCCTGGCCGATACGGGAGAGGACGGTCAAGAGAACGCCGCGTTCGAGAGATTGCGCCTCATCGACGATGACGAAGGCATCATGGAGCGATCGCCCGCGAATATGTGTGAGCGGAAGGACCTCGATCAACCCGCGATCCATGATCTCTTCAATGACATGTGGCGTTACCAATGCGCCCAAGGTGTCGAAGACGGCCTGCGCCCACGGCGACATCTTCTCCCCTTCGCTTCCAGGCAAGTAGCCAAGTTCCTGCCCCCCGACGGGATAGAGCGGTCGGAAGACGACGACCTTCTTATGAAGACCTCGTTCCATCACAGCCTCAAGTCCTGCCGAAAGGGCGAGTGCAGACTTTCCGGTCCCGGCTCGACCACCAAGGGAGACGATCCCGACCTCGTTATCGAGTAGAAGATCGAGTGCAACGCGTTGCTCGGCGCTTCGACCGTGGAGTCCGAATGCATCGCGATCGCCACGGACCAACATCAATCGTTTATCGGCAGTGACACGAGCAAGGGCCGAGCCCTTCTCGGAGTGGAGGACGACTCCGGTGTGACAAGGGAGATCCTTCACCTCCTCACAACTGACCTTCTCCTCTTTGTAGAGCGCATCGATGAGAGAACCAGCGACACTGATCTCATCCATACCAGTCCAACCAGAACTTGGTGCGAGCTCTGCGCGGTACTCCTCCGCTTCGACACCGACAGAAGATGCTTTGACGCGAAGTGGTAGGTCCTTGCTCACCAGGACGACGCGATGACCTTCATTGGCGAGATTGCGGGCGACCGCGAGGATCCTGGAGTCATTGGTTCCATCACGGCTCAGTCCACTAGGAAGGGTCGCAGGGTCTGCGTGGTTGAGTTCTACCGAGAGAGTTCCACCGAGATCATTGAGTGAGAGCGCCTCATCGAGTCTTCCGTGGCGGATTCTCAGATCATCCAAGGAGCGGAGCGCGGTTCGAGCGAAGTAACCCAGTTCAGGATGATCGCGCTTACTCTCTAACTCGCCAATGACAGCGATCGGGATGACGACGCGATGTTCAGCGAAACGATTGATGGCACCAGGGTCTGCCAAGAGCACACTTGTATCAAGGATGTAGGTGATACGAGATGTTGTTGTCAAAGTCTCCCTCGCGATGTACAGATCGAAGCGACCTGGCCGATCACAGGTAAACGATAAAAGAGATCAGATTGCAGCTCTGGTTGCCACGCCGTCATGGCGCAAGGGCAACGCAAGGGCAACGCAAGGGCAAGATGAACAAGTCGTGAAGTGGTTGCTCCGCCAGTGAGATCTGGCTACTTCGCACCTTTGGCTATCCGTCGCTCAGCGATGAAAGAGGCAACCGGGAGAGTTCCAGCAAGGATCAAGGCCAACATCCGTGGCACGCTCCATCGTGATCTCGCCGCAAAGTGGATCGCGGTCAAGACATAGAAGGCGTAGATGTAGCCATGCGCGTAAGGGATCCACTTCACCTTTGCCTCAAGTTCAGGCGCATCCATCAGATAGACCACCGGCAACTCGACGAACCAGAGTAGAAGCGACATGATCCCGGCGAGCACTGCCATGAAACGAAATCTCTTCGTCACGCCAGTCATATTGGTTGCAGAGCTCATAGCGCGATCCTATTTCGCTGCCGTTGATAGAACGGTAAATAGAGGGTGAGGAGAGCCATCAAGGACCAGATCACGACATAGGAGAGGTGTTGCCAGTAGTAGCCAGGGATGGTCGGCTCGGCTATCGAGTCTGGGATCTGGTTGAGATTGCTCTGGTTGCCTTCGATCCGCTCGCTCTGAAGGAGGAGAAAACCTT
>JBJTGO010000258.1:0-2253 GCA_046093985.1 Actinomycetota bacterium | reverse complement strand
GAATACGATCTTGAAAGCGTACGATGGTCGCTTCAAAGATATTTTTGCAGAAGTGTATGAGCAGGAATTTAAGAGCCAGTTCCAAGCCGCTGGTATTGAGTATGACCATCGCTTGATTGATGACATGGTCGCTACCTCACTTCGCTGGGAGGGAGGCTATGTCTGGGCGTGTAAGAACTACGACGGAGATGTGCAATCTGACACCGTCGCACAAGGTTATGGATCGCTCGGTCTGATGACTTCAGTTTTGATGAGTCCAGATGGAAGGACGGTTGAGGCGGAGGCAGCGCATGGCACTGTGACCCGTCACTATCGCGACCATCAGGCAGGGAAGGCGACATCGACCAATCCGATCGCTTCGATCTTCGCTTGGACCCGAGGCCTTGCACATCGTGCGAAGTTGGATTCCAATCCGAAGCTCAACGAGTTCGCCGATGCGCTCGAGCGAGTCTGTATCGAAACTGTCGAGAGCGGGAAGATGACGAAGGACCTCGCACTCCTCATCTCACCTGATGCGCCATGGCTCAATACGCAAGAGTTCTTGGATGCGATCAACGTCAATCTCAAAGCAAAGATGGCCTAATCAAAGAAAGTATATAACCAACGAAAAAGCCCGGAGCGATCAGCTCCGGGCTTTTCTCTCTTGTGAAGAAGTTTCCAGGATGACTTACTAGAGCGCCTTTCCAGTTGCGACATCGAAGAAGTGAACTGCGCCAGGTTGTGGTTGTACCGAGATGCGATCTCCTGGACGTGGTGGGTTCTTCGGATCCCAACGGACGATGACTTGTGCGCCCTCGTCGGTCGAGTAGAAGCGGATGCTTGGATCCGCTGGCTTGCCGTAGACGAATGCATCAGCACCCAACTCTTCGACGACTTCGACATTGATCTCGAAACCGCTCGGTGCAGGGACGAATCCTTCTGGCCGGATTCCGACGATGACCTCTCCCTGTGCCTTGGTAGCGAGAGCAAGTGAGCCGAGTTTGGCGTTGCCACCTTCGACATGTGCGACCAGGAGATTCATCGCAGGGGAGCCGATGAATCCGGCGACGAATGCATTCGCAGGCTTGTCATAGAGATTTCGTGGTGTGTCACATTGCTGCAACAGGCCATCCTTCAAGACCGCGACGCGATCTCCCATCGTCATCGCTTCCACCTGATCGTGTGTGACATAGACGGTGGTGATGCCGAGGCGGCGTTGTAGCGCTGCGATCTGCGTACGGGTTGCGACACGAAGTTTCGCATCGAGGTTGGAGAGTGGTTCATCCATCAGGAAGACTTGTGGTTCACGGACGATGGCACGACCCATGGCCACGCGTTGACGCTGACCACCGGAGAGCGCCTTCGGCTTTCGCTCGAGATATGCCTCGAGATCCAAGAGTTTCGCTGCATCTCTGACGCGACGATCGCGCTCTTCTTTGGCGACTCCTGCGATCTTGAGGGCGAAGCCCATATTTTCGGCTACCGTCATGTGCGGATAGAGCGCGTAAGACTGGAAGACCATCGCAATATCGCGATCCTTCGGTGCGACATTGGTGACATCACGATCACCGATGAAGATCGCGCCGTTATCGATCTCCTCGAGTCCTGCCAACATGCGAAGTGATGTCGACTTGCCACAACCGGATGGTCCGACGAGGACGAGGAACTCTCCGTCATTGACGACGAGATCGAGTTTGTCGACTGCCGGCGCAGTGGTGCCTGGATAGATACGTGATGCTTTTTCGAAACGTACTGTTGCCATCTTTCTCAACTCCCTTAACCGGGCAGGTACGTGCCCGACGATCCGTTGGATAAAGGTGACACCGGGGTTCCGGCGTCAGCGGGGAGGTTACGCGAGCGTGAACGGGAAAGGAAGAGACGCAGGCTCTTAGGTAACGGGTCCTGAATGGGATTTGAAGGGGTGAGCCTGACAGGCTTTAGAATCAGGCACCTCATGGACCCCGACCCGAGTACCTTCTCCCTGGTTCAACTCTTCCTCGATATCGCCCTCGTCTTCTTCTTCATAGGCCTGGGAACGATCTTCGTTGCGGCTGAGATTGCCCTCGTCACCTTACGCGAAGGCCAGGTCCGCCAATTAGCAGGGAGTGGACAGCGTGGCGCACGAGGCGCGCACCTTGCCAAGGACCCCAATCGATTCCTCGCCGCGGTCCAAGTCGGCGTGACCCTCTTTGGTTTCCTCTCCGCTGCCGTCGGTGCGGATCAACTCGGCGAGTACCTGATCCCTTATCTCATCGACTCCGGGATATCTGAGGG
>JBJTGO010000257.1:0-1982 GCA_046093985.1 Actinomycetota bacterium | reverse complement strand
CATGGTCCGTGCAATCCGCGGACTCTTAGAGCGAAACCCTTCCGTTCCGGTAGCCGACATCGACGATGTGGCAATCGCTGCTGCGACTCAGAGTGGCGATCAGGGAATGAATATCGGACGAAGCGCATCCATCCTCGCAGGACTTCCAAAGTCCGTGCCTGGTTATTCAATCGATCGCTGGTGTGCAGGCGCGATGACTGCGGTGACCACACTCGCAGGATCGATTGCGATGGGAGTCAATGATCTCGTTGTCGCAGGTGGAGTCGAACAGATGGGTAACCATCCGATGGGCGATGGGATGGACCCAAACCCTCGTTATCTTGCTGAGAAATTAGTCGATCCTGATGCTCTCAACATGGGAAGTACTGCAGAGCGTCTTCACGATCGCTTCCCACAATTGACGAAAGAACGTGCCGATAAGTACGCACTTGCTTCGCAGACGAAGACTCAATCCGCTTACCAGGCAGGTGTCATTCAAAAGAACTTGATTCCGATGGCGGTGAGGAGCGCAGAGGCCGGGTGGGGTGTTGCAACAGTCGATGAACCACCTCGACCTGGTACGACGCTGGAAGCACTTGCAGCGCTCAAGACTCCATTTCGCCCTAACGGTCGCGTCACCGCAGGAAATGCAGCCGGACTCAACGATGGCGCAACAGCCGCTCTTCTTGCTAGTGATAGGAAGACTAAAGAACTTGGCCTCACACCCAAAGCGACCCTCGTCTCCTTCGCATTCGCTGGGGTCGAGCCAGAGGTAATGGGCTATGGCCCAGTCCCTTCAACTGAGAAGGCGCTCAAGAAGGCTGGACTGACAATCGATCAGATCGGACTTTTCGAGATCAATGAAGCCTTTGCAGTCCAAGTCTTGGCCTTCTTGGATCACTTCGGTATCGCAGATGATGATCCACGCGTCAATGTCTACGGCGGTGCGATCGCGGTAGGGCATCCACTTGCATCCTCCGGGATCCGACTGATGCTCAATCTTGCGGAGGGTTTTGCTGCACGCCCTGATGTCCGTTATGGCATCACCACGATGTGTATCGGTATTGGTTTGGGTGTAACTGTTAT
The DNA here is from genome assembly GCA_046093985.1 of Actinomycetota bacterium. Classification (GTDB taxonomy): domain Bacteria; phylum Actinomycetota; class Actinomycetes; order Nanopelagicales; family Nanopelagicaceae; genus SYAN01. The sequence continues at coordinate 917 of JBJTGO010000257.1, read as the reverse complement.
CGGGGAGAACCCGAACTACAAGGGTGCGATGTGATGAGCGACTCGACTCTGCCTGCTGGAGCCCCGGAAGAGGTCGTCACCAAGGCACTGATTCGTGAGGTAGACCTCGCTGCATTCGGTGCCAATAAGAAGATCGCACTCATCACTATCGATAACGGCCTCGATTACAACCGACCCAATACCTTCGGGCCGCAATCACTCAATCACTTGAATGATGCGATCACAGCCGCATCGGAGATGGCAGTCGATGCGATCGCTATCACCGGTAAGCCGTTTATCTTCGCAGCGGGTGCAGACCTTTCGGGTCTCTCCTTCGTCAGTGATCGCAAGCAGGCATACGGAATCGCAAAGCTTGGCCATGACATCTTCCGAAGACTCGGTGAGTCAAAGAAGCCGACCTTCGCATTCATCAATGGTCTCGCCCTCGGCGGAGGTTTGGAAGTAGGGCTGCACTGTCACTATCGAACCGTCGCATCCACTGCTTTCACTGCTCTTCCCGAAGTCTTCCTTGGCATCGTTCCTGGATGGGGTGGCGCAACGCTCCTTCCCAAATTGATCGGTCCTGAGAAAGCGGTCCAAGTGATTGTCGGTAATGCGCTCGCCAACAACTCGATGATGAAGGCTTCTCAAGCCCTCGAACTAGGCGTCGTCGATCGCGTCTTCGAGCCCGTCGACTTCTTGGAGCGTTCACTCTATTTCGCTGCAGAGATTCTCTCTGGCAAGACTGTCATCACGCGAGCCGATCAGAGTAAGGATGATGCGGCCTGGGAAAAGGCGTTGGCAACAGGTCGACAACTAATGCTCAAGAAGTACGGCGGAGCCGAAGTGGCAGCGCCGATGCGTGCGCTCGAGTTGATCTCCTATGCCCGCACCGCAAGCCTCGGTGTAGGTTTCGACATGGAAGATGAAGTACTAAG
>JBJTGO010000256.1:0-3052 GCA_046093985.1 Actinomycetota bacterium | reverse complement strand
CTTGCAGCCCTCGAGTTGGAGGCCTTTTTAGAAAACGACCATCAAGCGATTGCGCAAATCAATGAACGCATCAGAGAGATCATCGCTCAGGTTGGCGATGTAGATATCGCAGGGAGGAATACGCGGGATCGACTCTCACTCTCCTTCCTCTACACCGAGAGCGAGGAGTTACAACGCGCGCTTTTCAAGGAAGGCTTCCTCTTCGACTCTGGTTCTGCCTGTTCCTCCTCTCAGCTCGAGCCGAGTCACGTCCTCACTCGCATGGGACTTCTCAGTCAGGGAAATGTGCGGATCCGATTGCGCCCCGAGAATCTCGCCTCCGCAGAAGAGTTCGCGCATGCCCTCGCCGAAAAGGTCGGCGAAGAACGTTCACGAAGATGATCGAGGTGGACTCTCGCGGAAAGAAGTGCCCGCAGCCGATTATCGACCTCGCTCGTGCGATCAAAGAGAATCCCAGCGAGGACTCGTTTCAACTCTTGAGCGATGATGTCGCAACCTGGAGCGACCTTTCAGCGTGGTCGAGAATGACCGGACACTCGGTCAAAGAGGTAGGAGTGGCAGCTTTCTTAGTCTTGCGAAAGGTGAATTGATCAACGCATCGCAGCGGTGGCTAGATGTGGTGCTATCTCACTCGCAGCCTCAGATCCATACCGCTCGCCAAAGCGAGCGACGAAAGTCTCAGGTGTGAAGCGATACTCCTGCGTTCCCTTTGTTTCGATGACATAGGTTGCAAGCATCGAACCTAATTGGGCCGAGCGTTCCTCACCGAGCCCCCATGCAACTCCGGCAAGGAATCCAGAACGAAAAGCATCGCCGACTCCGGTGGGATCAACCTTCGCCTTCTCTTGTGGCACTCCCACGGTGACAGTGAAACCGTCAGCCCGTTCGACCTTCGCGCCGGCGCTACCGAGAGTCACGACACGAGTCTTCACTCGCTCCTTGATCTCGCCATCGCTCCACTCAGTCTTCTGCATCGCCAATGCCAATTCATACTCATTGAGGAAGAGATAAGTCGCGCCATCGATCAGGGATCGGATCTCCTCTCCATTCATCCTCGCAAGTTGCTGCGAAGGATCGGCAGCGAAAGGAATGCCAAGGCTTCGACATGTCTCGGTATGTCGGATCATCGCCTCAGGATCATCCGGCGAGATGACAACGAGATCAAAGCGACCCGCACGCTCCATCACTGGGGCTAACTCGATCTCGCGCGCTTCGCTCATCGCTCCTGGGAAGAAGGATGCGATCTGGTTGAGATCAGTGTCCGTTGTGACCATGTAGAGCGCGGTGTGGAGAGAATTCGAGACTCGAACATGAGCCGTGTCGACGCCATGGCGCGATAGCCACGCTTCGTAGTCGGCCCAGTCGGCGCCCACCGAGGCGATGAGAACGGGGTTGAGACCGAGGGCTGCCATTCCAAACGAGATATTCGCGCCGCACCCACCTCGTCTGACATCAAGGCCATCGACTAAGAATGAGAGTGAGACCTTGGAGAGCGAATCAGCAACAAGAGAGTCGGTGAACTTTCCGGGAAAGGTCATCAAGTGATCGCGTCCGACAGAACCTGTGACTGCGATTATCATGAATAAGGAAAGAAATGAAAGTTAGTTGAAGGAGTCGCCACAAGCGCAAGAGCCTTGCGCATTGGGGTTATCGATCGTGAAGCCTTGCTTCTCGATGGTGTCGACATAATCGATGCTCGCACCCATGAGATAGGGCGCAGACATCTTGTCCGTGACGACCTTGACGGTGCCGAAAGCTGCGACCGCATCGGATTCTTCGACACGATCGTCGAAATAGAGCTGATAGCGAAGACCCGAGCAACCACCAGGTTGGACAGCGATGCGAAGGACCAAGTCATCGCGACCCTCTTGTGCAAGGAGCGCTCCGACCTTTGTAGCTGCGACGTCGGTCAAGATGACACCGGTCATTGATGCTGTCTCGTTGCTCATGCTCTTTCTCTCCTTCGGGCTACCCAAAACTGCTGCTACGGCGAATCGTATCTCGCATCGCTATCGACTGCCTCGTTATGGATCGATCCAGCCAGCAAAGGGTGCGCCAAAGCCACTTCACTTCTCAGCAACTAGAATGCAGGCATGTCCATCTCTCTCGCCGAATTCCTCAAGACGGGGACGAAACCTGATCTTGAAAGCGAGCGAGGCGTTACCTGTGCTGGGGAACTCCCCGAACCAAGTGATCCCGATCTCGTTGAGCGAGCCCAGAGAGCGAAGGCAGCCCTCGGCAAGAGAGTGATGATCCTGGGTCACCATTACCAACGTGATGAGGTGATCCAATTCGCGGATATCACGGGAGATTCGTTCAAGTTGGCCCAAGCGGCGGCGGAGAACCGTGAGGCTGAGTTGATCGTCTTCTGTGGCGTCCACTTCATGGCCGAGAGCGCTGACATCCTCACCTCTGAGAAGCAACGAGTGATACTTCCTGATCTTGCTGCGGGTTGTTCGATGGCGGACATGGCAACGCTGACGCAAGTCCGAGATGCCTGGGCAGTATTCGTCGAATTGGGTTTGGATCCAAGCACCATCCCCGTTACCTACATGAATTCTTCGGCAGCGATCAAGTCCTTCACCGGCGAGCATGGTGGCACCATCTGCACTTCTTCCAATGCAGAGCGAGCTATGAGGTGGGCACTGGAACAAGGCGAGCGAATCCTCTTCCTCCCCGATCAACATCTCGGTCGCAACACTGCAGTGAGAAATCTTGGTTTCTCGCTCGATGACTGCGTGCTCTGGAATCCGTGGAAGGCGCGAGGCGGTCTAACCGATGATGAGATCCGTAATGCGAAGGTCATCTTGTGGCGCGGTCACTGCTCAGTGCATGGCCGCTTCTCACTGAAGAACGTCGAGGATCGTCGCGCTGAGATCCCCGGTCTATCGATTCTGGTCCACCCTGAATGTCCTCATGAAGTCGTGATGGCTGCCGATGAAGTTGGAAGTACCGAAATGATCATCTCAACGGTGCGAAACTCGGCCAAGGGTTCGAAGTGGGCCATCGGAACAGAATTGAACCTGGTTCGAAGGCTTGCCAATGAGAATCC
>JBJTGO010000255.1:0-5434 GCA_046093985.1 Actinomycetota bacterium | reverse complement strand
CCGATACAGGTCCTGGTGTTACAACAGCACAGGTGAAGACCGATCGAATTGAGGTCAACACCGCGCCAACCTTTAGCGGCAAGACTTCAGTGGAAGTGACCTATGTCCAGAACAATGACACAAGAGTGGTCGTAGTTCCATTGGTCATTCCGCCAGCGCCTCCTACGGTTGCTGCCTCGACACCGCAGTCAATGGATAGTTCGACCATTCGATGGGAAGCATCTCCCAATGCGATCTCTTATAACGTCTACGTCCGCGACAATCTCGAGTGTCAGGTGCGAACAACGTCCTGTGAGGTTCCATTCATTGTGGGACCTGCGACCCCAATTCGAGTAGTTGCTGTCGGTGGAGATGCAACGAAGGCTGAAGTGGCGCCCGTCTTCAAGCAGGAGCGAGTCATCCCCGCACTGACAGTCAATTTTGCCACCGCTTCATCTCGACTGAGTGCCGCATTCCGTGAAGAGCTTCGCGAAATCGCTGAGATCATCGAACGAGAAGGTTTCACTTCACTGATCGTTTACGGGCACACTGATAGTCGTAGTTACGACAACAGGACTCTTTCACGGCAGCGAGCCGAGGCAACGCGTGACTTCCTCAAGCGATTGCTACCGGATGTTGAGTTCAAGATTGCCGGCTTTGCTGCGACCCAGAGGGTTGCGGCAGAGAACACCCGCGCAGGTCTTGCTCAAAACCGTCGCGCTGAGGTTCGAATCGCTGGCTAGCCCCTTGATATTGGTGGATTAGACCTCCTTCAGGGCCATCGTTAGACTCCTGCCCAGCACATCTTCGGATGTGACTTCGCGTGTCCGCTCTATTTGATCGATTCTTGATCCAAGAGAGAACCACCTCGGTCCGACTCACAAGGTCGGTGGGTGTCGGGCGCCAGGGAACTAGCAACCGTTAGTTCATCAACCGAGTGCACAGCCTTGCGCTGTGCGAATGAAGGAGTGTGCCGCCATGGCGGTCGTAACAATGCGTGAACTCCTCGACAGCGGTGTCCACTTCGGACATCAGACCCGTCGATGGAACCCAAAGATGAAGCGCTTCATTTTCACTGAGCGCAACGGCATCTACATCATCGATATCCAACAGTCGCTCTCACTGATCCAGGGTGCCTATGACTTCGTCAAGGACACAGTGGCAAAGGGTGGGACGATCCTCTTCGTCGGCACCAAGAAGCAAGCACAGGAGCCGATCAAGCAGCAGGCGACTCGTGTCGGAATGCCATACGTCAACGAGCGTTGGCTCGGTGGAATGCTCACCAACTTCCCAACTGTCTACAAGCGCATTCAGCGCTTGAAGGAACTCGAGGCTCTCGAGGCGAAGAACGATGCGATGTTCACGAAGAAGGAGTACCTCCTACTCCGTCGTGAGCGCGAGAAGTTGAACAAGAACCTCGACGGAATTCGCAATATGACCAAGGCGCCTGCGGCGATCTGGGTCGTCGATACCCAGAAGGAACACCTTGCTGTCGCTGAGGCGAAGAAGCTTGGTATCCCTGTCGTTGCGATCCTCGATTCGAATTGTGACCCAGACGTGGTCGATTACAAGATCCCAGGTAACGATGATGCGATTCGTTCAGTCGCACTCCTTACTCGTGTCATCGCCGATGCTGTCGCTGCTGGTCTTCAGGCACGCTCTGCACAGGTTGCGAAGGAAGATGCCGCAGCCGCTAAGGCAGGCGAAGAGAGCGTTGCAGCCGGAGAGCCTTTGGCTGATTGGGAGAAGGAATTACTCACAAGTAATGCTGAGGCTGATGCCGCAGCAGAGAAGGCAGGTGAGTAGTTCGTGGCTTCTTACACCGCAGAAGATGTGAAGCGACTTCGCGAACTTACCGCTGCTGGAATGGTCGATTGCAAGAAGGCGCTTGAAGAGTCAGGCGGCGACTTCGATAAGGCAGTTGAGATCATCCGCGTCAAAGGCTTGAAGGGCGTTACCAAGCGCGAAGGTCGGACCACCTCCAATGGTCTTGTCGCAGCGAAGAGTGAGGGCGATGTCACTGTCATGCTTGAACTCAACTGCGAGACCGACTTCGTCGCTAAAGGCGATCGTTTCCAAGAGGTAGCGAAGGAACTCCTCGATCATCTTCACGCTACGAAGAGCGGCGACCTCGCCACATTCGTTGCGGGCAAACTTGCCAGTGGCACGAGCGTCCAAGAGTTCGTCGATGAGGCGAATGCGACTTTGGGTGAGAAGATCGAACTTCGTCGTATCGCCTTGGTCTCTGGACCGAGTGCGATCTATCTCCACCAAACCAGTGCAGACCTACCACCGCAGGTTGGCGTCGTAGTCGGATTCGATAAGGCTCCTGGTGATACTGGTCGTGATATCGCACAGCACATCGCAGCCTTCGCGCCACAGTTTCTCACCCGCGATCAGGTACCAAGTGACACAGTCGAGAACGAGCGACGCGTCGCTGAGGAGACTGCACGTAATGAAGGCAAGCCAGAGGCAGCCTTGGCGAAGATCGTCGAAGGTCGCGTCACTGGCTTCATGAAGGAAGTCGTCCTCCTCGAGCAACCATTTGCGAAGGATCAAAAGAAGTCAGTCGAAGCGGTACTGAAAGAGGCCGGTCTTACTGTGTCGTCCTTCTATCGGTTCCGAGTAGGGCAGTAACCTAGCGACAGGACTTTCGAACCAAGAGCAAGATAACTATCGAGAAGTCATCGAAGATAAGGAGCACCTGTGATGGGGGATAAGAAGAACGGCTATCACAGAGTGCTCCTTAAGCTTTCCGGCGAAGTGTTTGGTGGCGAGAAGGGGATCGGAGTCGATCCCGATGTCGTTGCAGATGTGGCAGAACAGATCGCCGATGTGGTCAAGAGCGGTGTTGAGATCGCAATCGTCGTCGGCGGCGGAAATTACTTCCGTGGCGCGGAGTTGCAGCAACGAGGCATGGAGCGCGCTCGCGCGGATTACATGGGAATGCTCGGCACCGTGATGAATTGTCTAGCCCTGCAAGACTTCCTCGAGAAGAAGGGGATCGATACCCGGGTGCAGACTGCGATCACCATGGGTCAGGTCGCCGAGCCATATATTCCACGTCGTTCGATACGCCACCTTGAGAAGGGTCGTGTCGTGATCTTCGGAGCGGGTGCAGGTATGCCTTTCTTCACAACAGATACTGTCGCTGCGCAACGAGCCCTTGAGATCGGCGCTGACGGGCTCCTCCTTGCAAAGAGCGGAGTCGATGGCGTCTACTCGGCTGATCCCCGTAAGGATAAAGATGCGAAGAAGTACGAGAGCATCACCTATGACGAGGTGCTATCGAAGTCCTTGGCGGTCGCTGATGCTGCGGCATTTAGTCTCTGCCGCGAAAACAAATTGCCGATCATCGTCTTCGATCTGATGCAAAAGGGCAATATCGCCAAAGCGGTCCGTGGCGAGAAGATCGGGACCCTGGTCAATTAGGAAGTTCCACGAACTCCGGAGACGATAAGAACTCCAGAGAAGGTAAGAGAAGAGGAAGAGATGTCAGAGTTACAGTCAGTCCTTACGGATATGACGACAAAGATGGGCAAGGCCGTAGAGGTTGCGAAGGAAGACTTCGCAGCGATTCGCACTGGCCGAGCACACCCTGCGATGTTCGCAAAGATCATGGTCGATTACTACGGCACTCTCACTCCGCTCTCACAGCTCGCAACGGTTCAGGTACCCGAGGCGAGAACCGCATTAGTCAGTCCTTTCGATAAGGGTGCGATGGCCAATATCGAGAAGGCGATCCGCGACTCAGACTTAGGCGTCAATCCAGGTAACGATGGTGGTGTCATCAGAGTCAACTTCCCGCAATTGACTGAAGAGCGACGCAAGGAAGACATCAAGGTCGCTCGTGGAAAGGCAGAGGATTCCAAGGTTTCGCTCCGTAATATCCGTCGCAATGCGAAAGAGGCGATGGAGAAGATGGAGAAGGACGGCTTGATCGGTAAGGATGACCTTGCTCGTGCAGAGAAGGATATGGAGAAGGCCACATCCGACCATGTCGCCAAGATCGATGAGATCTTGAAGCATAAAGAAGCAGAACTTCTCGAAGTCTAGAGACGACGCGAGAAGCCAACCCATGTCCGACCTTCACGCGATCAATGATGCGATCAACAAGCGTGCCGGCAGGAAGTTGGTCACCTCGATCCTGATCGCACTTGTCCTCCTTGCGATCATCTTCTCTACATTGGCATTTGCTCCCTTTCTCTTCTCACTGGTGGTGATCCTTGCTTTCGCAATCGCAACCCATGAGTTGATCTCTGCCTACACCCGCTCTGGCGTAGCGATGCAACACTGGCTGATCGTCATCTCCAATGTGGCCATCATGCTCACAGCCTGGTTCTCAGGTACCAACGGAGTTGTGATCGCTTCAACGATCGCGCTCTTCGTCAATCTCATTATCGTCCTTGGCTCAGGTCCAGAAGGGTTCACTAAGAGATCAGCAGAGACAGCATTCACCATCCTTTATCTAGGAGTGCTGCCTTCATTCATCGTCTTGCTCGCAGCGGATATCGATGGTTTCGCTCTCGTTTCAATGTTGGTGATCATCGTCGCCTTCAATGACACCTTCGCGTATCTCACTGGCGTCCTGATCGGCAAGCACCGGATGGCACCGACGCTCTCACCGAAGAAATCATGGGAAGGCTTGATCGGGGGCCTTATCGCAACACTTGCAGTGAGCGCTTATGCCTTCGATGCTTTACTTGAGAAGTCATGGTGGCTTGGCTTATGTGCAGGTCTTGTCGGAGTGATCGCTGCAACCTTCGGTGACCTCATCGAGAGCGCTTTGAAACGAGATTTCGGTATCAAGGATATGAGTTCGTTTTTGCCATGACATGGCGGGATGTTCGACCGGATCTACTCTGCGACTCTCACCGCTCAAGCGCTCTGGATTTTACTTGAAAAGACGAAGACTCTCTCGTGAGTGACATCAAACTCGTCTTCGACGCACCCAAGCCGAAGGCGAAGACTCCGCGTCACCTTGCAGACATGACGATCGAGGAACGCAAGGAGAAGGCGAAGGAATTAGGGATCCCGGCCTTTCGCGTCAATCAGATCTCCACGCATTACTTCACCCACTACAACGACGACCCTTCGAGTTGGAGTGACTTCCCAAAGGACTTGCGCGAGACGGTTCGCGAGGAGTTTCTTCCGCCACTGATAACTCTCGTCCGCTCGATCACATGTGATGGTGGTCTGACCCGTAAGGATCTCTGGCGACTTCACGACGGTGTATTGGTTGAGAGCGTCTTGATGCGCTATCCGGAAAGGACAACGGTCTGCATCTCGTCGCAAGCGGGATGTGGCATGAATTGCCCATTCTGCGCGACGGGTCAAGCGGGCCTCACTCGCAATCTCACTGCCGGCGAGATCACGGCGCAATTGGTCGCAGCAGCCAGGGCATGCTCTCAAGGTGAATTACCGGGAGGTCCAACGAGACTTTCCAATGTGGTCT
>JBJTGO010000254.1:0-1661 GCA_046093985.1 Actinomycetota bacterium | reverse complement strand
CCAGCAATGAGATCGAAAACCTCGGAGACAGGTTTACCCAGCCGACGTTCCAATTCGACGATGACAATGCCAGGAATGAGCCCTCGGACTCCGCCGCCATCAATGGAGAGAATGTTCATTGAGACAAGATCGTAGTGCAGTCAAGGAATTCGAAACACCCTATTGAAATGGAAGGAGGTGGAATCCCTGGCTACTCTTCCTACATGACGAATCCTTCATCACCTGTCCAATCTTCATCGCAACAAGTCGAGATTCGACTGACCCCCGAGTTGAATGGTCGTGATCGAAGGACTGTCTTCTTCCGTTATGTCCTTGTAGCTCCAGTGGCGATTCTTACCTGGCTCTTGACCGTCAGTCTCTTTCCGCCAGTAGTCCTTTCGCTCCTCTTCCGACGGACATACCCGAGTTATGTATTGACTTTCAATCATGCACTTCTTGAACTTCACGTTCGAATCGCTGCCTACATATACCTCTTGACCGATGACTATCCCTCGATTGAGCGTAACCCCAAGATCGCCGTCCTCTTCCCGGACATTGATGGAGGGAAGACGTTGAACCCGTGGTTACCCCTCATCAAGTGGTTTCTGGCAATTCCTTTGATCCTTGTTGGCTGCCTCTACTCGTTCGCTGCCCTCTTCATCACCTTCATAAACTGGATTCGGATCAGTGCAACAGGCACTTGTCCTGCGTGGGGTCTTCAGGTAGTAGTTGGTTCCGTGAGCTATTGGAGTCGCGTCGCAGGATACGCATTCATTCTTGTCACGGATGAATATCCTTCATTCAAGCTCTAGCAAGGCACGGATTGGTCTGGCAGGCGTTAGGTGAGGGATGTTTCTCGGATGACTTTCACATCTTCAGTAGTACAAGAACCAAGAGATTTCGTTGCTCTCGATGGATTCCCACTTAGGGGACGCCATGTTTACTCTGGACAGCAACGTGCAAGACTTCTGGTCGCCGGTGCAACGGGCGTTCCGCAAGGCTTCTACAGAGCCTTCGCAGAGTACGCAGCGTTGCGAGGCTTTGAAGTCTTTACCTTTGACTATCGAGGTGTGGGTGAATCGGCCCCAAAGTCCCTTCGCGGTTTCGAGATGGACCTTCGCGATTGGGCTCGCCTGGACCTAGCGGGAGTCATCGCGAACCTCGATGGTGATATGCCGATTCACCTGGTAGGACACTCTTACGGCGGACACGCTCTGGGTATCCTGCCAGACCTTTCGCCGATTGCTTCTCTACATTCTTTCGCAACAGGAGCGGGTTGGCACGGTTGGATGCCTCAGTTAGAACAGTTTAGAGTGAAATTTCTCTGGAATGTCATGGGACCGGTTGTTGTAAAGAAGTATGGCTACCTGTCATGGAAGAGGTTCGGCTTTGGAGAGGATCTACCTCTGGGGGTCTTTCTTCAGTGGAAGCATTGGTGTTCCTTTCGAAACTACTGGTTTGATGACCCTGAACTTGGATTGGAACTCTCTCACTTGTTTTCGAGAGTGACTATTCCAATCACGGCTTACAATTCGATCGACGACCGGTGGGCTACTCCCACGTCGCGCGATGTCTTTTTCTCCCGCTACACCGATGCCAAGGTCAACCTAGTCGATCTAAATCCAGCTTCGTATGGGGTAAGAAAGATCGGACACATGGGGTATTTCCGCAGAGGGCTAGAG
>JBJTGO010000253.1:0-2321 GCA_046093985.1 Actinomycetota bacterium | reverse complement strand
CCATGACGATTGGCGGCATCGATATCGATGTTGTCGAGACCGACTCCTGCTCGACCGACGACTTTGAGTTTCGGTGCGATGGCAAATAGCTCTTCGTTGACCTGTGTGCGATTTCGCACGACAAGCACTTCGGCATCGGCCAGCAACTTCTTCAAGTCATCCCGCCTGGACCAGAGGTCAGGTTCGTGAATCGTGGTGTGTGACTTCGCAAGGTCTGCGAAACCATCACTCCAGACATCCTCACTGATGACGATCACGAACCAGTCCTCTCGTTTCTGATTTGCTATCTGCGACTTGTATTTGACTAGGCAGAGATGTAGAGCTTGGTGAAGGTGTACTCGCGATGACCGAGCGCCTCTGCAGCACAGAGACGTCCGTTCACAGTTCGCTCGATGACCTCCATCATCATGTCCCCTGCCTTGATCAGGTCGTACTCCTGACGGAGAAGTCCTGCGACATCAAGGTCAATGTGCTCTCTCATCGTCGCTGCAGTCTTCTTGTTTGCAGTGAGCTTCAAGACTGGGACGATCGGATTGCCGATCACATTTCCTTGTCCTGTCGGGAAGAGATGGACGACGGCTCCTGCTGCTGCCATAAGAGTGACGCACTCTGCGGCGGCTGACGAGGTATCCATGAAGTAGAGACCTTGCTTCTTGCGATCAGGTGCTTCCGCTGGCTTCAAGACACCGATAACTGGGACCGATCCAGTCTTTGCGATATTGCCAAGCGCCTTCTCTTCGATTGTTGTGAGACCACCGGCGATATTGCCTTGGGTCGGTTGTGAACCAAGGAGGTTTGCACCCGTTGACTCGATCACCTTGATGTAGTTGTCGTAAGTTTCTTGGAAAGCGCGACGGCAAGCGTCATCGATGCAACGCTCTGCGATCAAGTGCTCGCCACCAGTCAACTCAGAAGTCTCGCCGAAGAAGACGGTTCCACCCGCAGCAACCCAGCGATCGACTGCTTGTGATGTGGTGGGGCATGACCCAAGACCAGAAGTGGTGTCGGATTCACCGCACTTGATGCTCATGATGAGATCACCGATCTGAGCATCTTCGCGTTGTACCTCGGATGCATCCTGAAGGAAGACCTGAGCGACGCGAGCCGCATCAGCGATGGTCTGCAAATCACCCTTTCCTTCAATGGAGAACGAGGCAACTGGCTTTCCAGACTTCGCGATTCCAGCGGCGACGCGCTCGGTCCACTTCGGTTCGATGCCGATGACGACCACTGCTGCGACGTTGCCGTTGAGACCGGTTCCAATCAAAGTGCGGAAGGTCAGTTCTAGATCCTCACCGAATTGAAGTCGGCCGAAAGCGTGTGGAAGCGCAAGCGTTCCAGGCACGACCTTCGCTACCGCTTCTGCAGCAGCATTGGAGAGATCGTCAACGGGAAGGATGATGACGTGATTGCGTATGCCCATCGATCCATCAGGGCGTCGGTATCCGGTTAGGCGCGGCTTGCTTGCCATCGATAGCTCCTCATGTTGTGGGTGTGTACGTAATCGCCTTTCTTGATCGGCTCACTGGCGACGCCGACTTGGATGCCGTACTTGATGATCGCCTCGCCCTCTGCATGATCCTTCAATGCGAACTTATGTCCCAATGGGATCGCATGATTGAGGGTCGCCTTGTGCTCGGTCTGCTCCTTCACCGATAGGCCATACAGCTCACCTGGTTGCAAGTCGTCATTTGCAACTGCGACTGAATCGCCATCGTGATGAAGCAAGAAATCTGGCACTCGCTTCGCCATGGTCATTCCTTTCCGCTCGTATCTCTTACTTCCGAATCAGCCGGATCGGCTAAATCAGATTGTCATTGACTGCATCGATAAAGCGCTGAAGTCGTGGTCTTGAAATCGAGGTGAGTGATGCTCGCTCATCCTCATCGCCGACGACATCCGCCCATACTGCTCGACCGGCGAGGAAGCCTTTCGCGCCTGACTTGCAGGCAAGGCTCACCGCACGTTCGAAGTCTTCTTTTGCCACTCCATTGGATAGAACTACCCAAGGAATACCGATCGCATCATGCATTTGGTCGTAGACGCGCTTCATCTCGTCATCACTGGCTTTACCGCCAAAGGGCACCTCGGCCTTGTAGACATCCATGCCCCACTTCGATGCTTCTTTCGCTGCTTTGACGATCTCAATCTCACGATCGAACTCGCCACCATTTCGCGGTGGCTTGACGATGATCTCGACCAAGGAGGTAAGGCCACTCTGTGTGGCGCCGTCGATGAACTTCTTTGCCATCTCTGCGCGCATCTCGGGGCTCTCATCTGATCGATAGAGGATGAGGAGTTTGAGTGCGACAGCCCCAAGT
>JBJTGO010000252.1:0-2469 GCA_046093985.1 Actinomycetota bacterium | reverse complement strand
CTCAGTCATCGAAACGCACCGAGATCGCTTCGCCATGCGCTGGAAGATTCTCAGCCTCCGCAAGCGTAAGGACAGTCGATGCCACCTCAGCTAGCGCGGCCTTGTCATAACGAACGAAGTGAAGTCCCCGAAGGAAACTCTGGACCGAAAGACCACTCGAGTGACAAGCGCATCCACCCGTCGGCAGAACGTGATTGGAGCCAGCGGAATAATCCCCCAACGAAACCGGGGTGAATCGCCCTAGGAAGACGGCGCCAGCATTTCGAATCTCTGCTGCCCATCTCTCGTCATCCTTGGTCTGGATCTCCAAGTGTTCTGCCGCGTAGAGATTCGCGACCTTGACCGCATCGTGGATCGAGTCGACGAGAACGATCGCAGATTGACTTCCGCTCAACGCCTCTTTGATCCGATCTCGGTGTCTCGTCGATTCCACGCGAGGTACCAATTCGCGTGCAACACCAGCTGCCAATTCCTCTGAATCGGTGATCAGTACCGCTGCTGCGATGGTGTCATGCTCGGCTTGGCTGATCAGATCTGCCGCCACAATCCGTGCGTCAGCGCTCTCGTCCGCAACGATCGCAATCTCCGTCGGCCCTGCTTCAGAGTCAATTCCGATCACACCGCGCAAGGCGCGCTTTGCTGCGGCAACATAGATATTGCCAGGCCCGGTGACCATCTCCGCGGGCGTCATCGCCCACTTCCCATCTCCACCTCGAACTCCGTAAGCGGCTGCGGCGATGGCAACCGCGCCACCTAAGGCATAGATCTCATCGACGCCAAGAAGGGCGGCGGTTGCAAGGATGGTCGGATGTGGCCAACCGTCGTTCTCACGCTGAGCCGGCGAGAGGATTGCGATACTCGGAACCTTCGCGATCTGAGCGGGAATGACATTCATCATCACGGAACTTGGATAGACCGCACGCCCGCCGGGAACATAGAGCGCGACTCGATCAACCGGAACCCATTTTTCGGTGACGGTTGCACCCTCGCTCACTGTGACGCTCTCCTCCAGACGAGTTTGAGCGAGATGAACCTTCTTGATCCGCTCGATGGAGATAAGAAGTGCTTCTTTGACCTTCGGATCAAGCTCGCGTAGTGAACGATCGATGACATCAGCAGAAACTCGAATCTGTTGCGGAGCGACACCGTCGAACGATGCGCCAAGATCTAAGACCGAAGCTTCATCACCATCACGGACTTTTGCGATGATCTCGACCACGCGAGGCATTACAGATTCAATCGATAGTGGCGCACGCGGAATCATGCTCTGCAATCCACCCTTATCAAGGTTCTCGCATTTGCCACGCAGATCTACGCGTCGAATCACCTGCGAAGTCTAATTTAGAAGCGTATGCAGTCGGGGCCTAAAAGTGCCTTCAGGTCGGCACCGAGGCTAGGAGTTGCGCTGACTTTGAGCGCATCATCGATCTTCAGCGTCGTCACGGAACGACCGATCAGTTGTAGATGAACCTCTCGTGAACCGGGATGCGCACGCAATATCTCCTTCATCCGATCGACCAATGGCGGCGTGCAGCGATTTGCTTCCACTCGGATCAAGACCGGTCCATTCGGTCGCTGATTGATGTCGGGGAAGTTGAGTTCTAGGGCCATGAAGCGGATGTTCTCTTCCCGCTTATCTACACGACCACGGACGACGACGATTCGATCTTCAGCAAGGCTCTCGGCATATTGGGTGTAGGTGTTTGCGAAGAAGAGCGCCTCAACTGCGCCCTCGAGATCCTCGATTCCCACGATCGCCCAAGCGTTTCCCTGTCTCGAGACTTTGCGAGAGACCGAGGTGATGAGCCCTGCGATGGTGACGATCTGCTCGTGAACCACGCTCTCATCGTTCAATTGGCTGATCGGCATATCGGTAAGTCCGCGAAGGCGAGATTCCACACCGAGAAGTGGATGATCGGAAACGTAGAGCCCCAACATTTCACGCTCATAGGAAAGGAGTATCGATTTCTCCCACTCGTCGGATGGGATCGACATATCTCCCCCACCGACGGAGCGGAGACTGCTCCCGGCATCACCGAAGAGGTCGTACTGACCGAGGGATTCTGCGCGCTTCGATTCGACGATCGCATCCAGCGCCTCTAGATGGATTGCCATCAAACCTTTTCTCGTCGCACCCAATGAGTCGAAGGCGCCGCCCTTAATCAACGACTCAATAGTCTTCTTGTTGCAGACTTGAATATCTACCTTGGCGAGGAAGTCGGAGAAAGATTGGAACTGACCTTTCTCCTCGCGGGCCCGTTTGATGGAGGCGACAACGTTCTCGCCGATGTTGCGTATCGCAGCAAGACCGAATCGGATGTCATCTCCGTGAGGTGAATAGTCCGCATCAGAAGTGTTGACATCAGGAGGAAGGACTTTGATTCCCATTCGACGGCACTCATTGAGATAGAGCGCGCTCTTGTCCTTGTCATCACCGACACTGGTCAAAAGGGCTGCCATATATTCAGT
>JBJTGO010000251.1:0-17247 GCA_046093985.1 Actinomycetota bacterium | reverse complement strand
GAAGTATGGTGAACCAACGAACTGGCCGAGAGGTTGAATAAGTAGTTCTTGGCTAGAAGAAGTAATCCCAACTCCAACTGTAAACGCCAGGCTTGATCTTGTACTTAGGCAAAGTATCGGGACCACATGAGGCAGTTCCTACGCCTCGTTGCACGCAATCGATCGTGACATGGATTGATTCTGATTCCTTGAGATCGACGTCATGTGAAGTATCAGCGAGCATCTCACTTGTGTAGGGAGAGATAGTCACGAAGCGAGGTCGGTCTACCTGGATCGTCGGCCCGCTTCCCTCACCATTCTTCAGAGCGAACCAGCGGACGTCGGCGCGTGCACCAGACTCTTGTGGCTTGATGTAATCGGTATGCATCTCCTTGGCGCTCGCTTGCCACTTATGGACTCGACCGATCTTTCGATCGGGAGCGCTCTCATGACGCCCAGCTCCGAACCAAGTCACATCCTTCAAATCTTTTGCCACGGCGAAAGTGATACCAACGCGTGCGACATCACTCAAGGCTTTCGGCAGTTTCACTGTCTCCGTGACTCGTACGCCACCATCGATACTCTCAATTCGCTGCGTGTGCGAGATCTTGATGCCGGATCCCGTGACGATGTTCTCTGTGATGGTGGTCTGCTTAGCGCTATCTCTGATCACGCAGTCGACGATGGTGAGATCGCGAAGACCCCATTCATTCCACTTCGTGGCGATATGTCCGATCAGATCGTTATCGGTCGGTGCCCGCCAGAGCGTCAACCGAGGCGCAACTGTCATCGAAGGAAGTCGAAGCTTTCCATCCTCACCGACGAACTCACTCGTTGAATTCGATCTCACCTTTGCCCGAGGTTTGGATTTCGATGGAAGTGGGAACTGCGCCCATGCAACTTCATGGCCGACCTGAGCCCACGCTGTCGTCTCCTTCAAGCGGAGGGAGAGCGAGAGGAACCTCTCGCCAAGGATCTTCTTATCGTTCAACTTCTTGGCACGAATGTGAAGTGATGCGCGCGAGCGAGGAGCGATCTTCTTCATCGCAACCGTTCCGCTCTCTACTACCTCACCATCGACCGTGATCTCGAAGTGGAGTGAGTAGGCATCGAGGGAAGCGAAGAAGTTCTTGTTGAAAAGGCTCACTCTCCCTGGTGCTGTACTTGAGAAGGTGACCGGAGATGCCAGGAATTTGAACTCTTCCAAGGCTGGTTTCGCACTCCGGTCCGGGAAGAAGAGGCCGTCACAGACGAAGTTGCCATCATGGCGCTCCTCACCGAAATCACCACCGTAGGCGCTTCGCTTGCTGCCATCAGGTAAGTATTGATCGAGTCCGTGATCCCAGAATTCCCAGATGAATCCACCTTGGAGTCCAGGAGTGGAGTGGATCGCATCCCAATACTCTTTCAATGTTCCATTGCTATTTCCCATCGCATGGCTGTACTCACACATGATCAGTGGGCGATCGGCTCGTTTCGATTTCGCGTAAGCGACGATGGCTGCGACCTCTGGATACATGGGACAGACGATGTCGGTCTGAGATTGTCCGATGGTCCAATTACCGCGGATCGCACCCTCGTAGTGAAGTGGGCGAGTGTCATCGAAGGCGCGTAGATATGCAGCTGCCGCCTCGTGATTGAGGCCAGAGCCAGACTCGTTGCCAAGTGACCATGCCACGACAGATGGATGATGGATGTCACGCTGAGCGAGCCGTGCGATGCGATCGACGAAGGCGTTCAAGTACTTCTGGTCGTTACAGATGCTGTCTTGGAAGGCATGCGATTCGATGTTCGCTTCATCGATGACATAGAAGCCGAGTTCGTCGCAGAGATCCAAGAAGACGGGATCATTCGGATAATGAGAGGTACGAACTGCATTGAAGTTCCAGCGCTTGAGTTCGAGGAGATCTTGCCGCAGTAGGTCTCGTGTGAGTACGCGACCACTCTCTCTATTGAAGTCATGGCGATTGACGCCATAGAAGATGACTGGCTTGCCATTGACGAGGAATTGTTTTCCTTTGACTTCCACCGAACGGAATCCGATCCGTTGCGAGACGATCTCTACCGGCTTGCCTTCTGGATCGAGAAGTTCAAACTCCACTTCGTAGAGTTTGGGCATCTCGGCAGACCATGGCGTGATCCCAGGAACTCGCCCCGTGAATTCGATGATGCCGGGACCTGGCGGCTCGATCTCCTTCAGCGCTTCTTGCGCCTCCTTCGGCAACTTTCCGTCCCAATAGGTGCCTCGGAAGAACTCGCTACTTGCATGGCGCTGGGCTGGCGTCATCTCGGTCCAATTGGGTCGCTCTGCCCGAGTTACCTCTGCTTCGAAGCGAACTTCTTTCTTTCCTCCCGCGATACGAGCGCGGAGGGTCCAGCCTTCAATCTCTGTACCGGCAACGGAATTGATGTAAGCGCGAACGCGAAGTGTTCCGGTCTTTGCATCGCTCATTAGCCCTGCTTGGGTATGAAGTCGCTCGATGAAGACCTTCTCGGTTGCGTGGATCGTGATCGAACGTGTGATGCCACCATGCCACCATTGATCTTGATCCTCGATGAATGTTGCATCAGACCACTTCACGACGACGATGCGTACGGTGTTCCTCCCACTTGTGAGATATTCGGTGATATCGAAGGAAGCATGAAGACGTGAGTCCTTCGCAAGTCCTACGAAGCTCCCATTGATGAAGAGGCTCGCAACTGATTCGAATCCCCCGATGGTGAGGACGACGCGCTTGCCCTTCCAAAAGGATGAGTAATCGAAATCTCGCTCGAAGACTCCGGTGGGATTCTTCTCTGGTACCAAAGGTGGAAGTTGATCGAATGGCATCTGGACATTGGTGTAGATCGGCTTGTCGCCGAAGATGAATGATCCATCTTTTCGTTGCTGCATCGTCCAAAGTCCGGGAACATCAATCTCGCTCCATTTGCGTGAGAGTTCGGCGCGAGGATCACTAAGAAGTTGGAAACGCCATCTGCCATTGAGCGAGAGTGAGTGGAGATGAGGAAGCGAGAGCATCGGCAAGCGATTGATCGATGTCAGTTCAGGCGACATCCAATAGGTGCCGAGATCTTTGTGTTCCTTAGTCATCACTCCTCCTAGCTCTCATTCGCTTCACAGTAACTCTCTCTCATGCATGACGATCCACGCATGGAGTAGGGGTTAGCACCGGGGTGAAATCCTACGAGAGCGGAGATTTCTAACCCTCGCCCCTTCTTAAAGGGTGGAGGATTCCAGGGTGACGCCACGGACCCTTGATCCAGAACTTCGGATCACGCCACCCCGGCGTGTGCCTGAATTCGCACTCCGAGGAGCGCTTCTTGATCGCGTGCGAAAGTCTGGTCATCAATTGACTTATGTTGTCGCACCGGCCGGATTCGGTAAGACCGTCTTGGCCTCACAGTGGATTGAAGAAGGATTGAATCAAGGAGGAATCGGAGTCTGGATTGAAATCGATCCCTTCGAGAAGGACCTCCAGTTCCTTGCCACCGCTGTTCAAGCATTCAAGGTCGGCATGGGGACTTTCGCAGAGTGGTTCGACGAGAGTCGCATAACCAACATCGAATCTGCGGTGGAAATAGTCGATCGTTTGGCCGAAGAGATGGCGCGCTCCAGAAGAGAGATCCGATTGGTCATCGACTCTGCCGATTCAATCGGTGTTAGCAACAATGCGATTGCCAATCGATTCATCGGAAGATTACCGAAGAACATTTCAATCATGGTCTTGCGGGAGAGATCTCCGATCGCCTCATCCCTTGGCAATCTCGGACTTAGTGATTTCACTGTCATCACTAGCGAGGACTTGAGGCTCAGTAAGGGCGAGCTCATCGAGATGATGCCGAGTACTCCTGATCTAGCGCAAGTCGATAGAATCCTGGAGCTAAGCGGTGGTTGGCCAGCGGCGATCCGATTGATCCTTGAGAATCTTCCGAAGTTCAATCTCTCATCTGATGACATTCAACACTCCGCAATCATCTCGCTCTCATCTGTCGCTCGTCGGGCGCTCGCGCGCTTAGAGGAGAGAGAGTTGGAGACGTTGAGGTCGCTGGTCTTCGTCGATCGGATCTCAAATCCGGTCGCGCTAGCGATCACAGGTGATGAATTAGTTCCGATGGTGCTTGCGAAGTTATCAGCAGAGTCCTTCTTCCTCACTCGCGTCATCTCTACGCCATCGCTCTACGAGATGAACCTCTTGATCCGTGATGTGTTGCGCGATGATCTGGCTTTGGATTTGGCTGCATACACAGCCCTTCATAAGCGCACTTTTGACGCGCTTTTCAGCCATGGCTCGAAGGAACAGGCATTCACTTTCCTCGCGAAATCAGGGAATCCAGACCAGATCAAAAGCTTGGTCTCTGACACCGATGTGATGACCGAGGTCATTCAATTGATCAGGGATGCGGTCTACCAAGAGGATCGCCCCGCGCTGCAGGCATGGAGCACTGTCCTGCCTTTCCTAGAGGGTCCCTCGAAGTCGCTCTCATTCGCACTTACCTTCTATCTGCGCCTGCTTTCAGGTGAGCTAGGGGAGGCGAAGGCGCTCATCACAGAACGTTCACTCTCGCCCGCCAAAGGCGATGAAGCGGACGTTGTGAGAATTTCGAGTCGAAGATTGCAGGCGATCATCGATTGCATCAGGGGGGATCTCGAGACTTCGATCAAGAGCACTATCGATGCCCTTGAAGGTCTTCAGGATCAAGTAACAACTAACCGATTCTCCTCTTTCTCCTCATTCTTGCGATTTGGAATGACCTCCGCGCTCTTCCATGAGGATTTTGATGCGATGAAGCGAATCGAGGAGTTTGTCGAGAACTCCCTTGAACCTGACACGAGTAGTCACTTCCACATGAACGTCCTAGCCATCAAGGCGACGCGTGCATATTACGAAGGCCGATATCGATTGGCAGAGTCATTTGCCTTCGCAGCAATCTCGTATGCCAAGCAGCATAAGATCCGTGGCTTCTTCACCCCATTCGACTCCTACTACGTTCTCTTTCAGATCCTGATGGAGCAGTGCAAGATCGACGAGGCAGAGCGGATCTATCAAGAGGCGATCTCGGAGATTCGACGTCTCAACTTTGTCCCTTGGTTGGTTCAGTTCCAGAGCAGACACGCGATCATGTTGATGCGTGATGGTAGGACCCAAGAAGGTATGCAGGACTTTCATGAACTCGTGCAGTCGCTTCCGACTATGCGAACCGCTGAGGTAGAGACCATGCTTGATCGACACGAGATGATGATCCAACATTTCGTCTCGGGAGAGATAAGGCGTGATGCGATTCAGAAGCGACTTCCCGGGAGACAGACCGCGAAGCTTTATGGAGCGCAGACACACTTGCGTAAGAACCAGAAAGATTTCGAGAGATCAATCGCCAAGTTCGACATGTCGCTACCTCGCGAAGCACTCAATGCTCATGTATTCCAAGTGATCCAGAATTTCGATTACCCGCCGAAGGCGCGGGAGCATCTGATCAAGGCGCTCGAAGTAGCTCAAGAGAACGGCTTCTATCAATACTTGCTGATCCAAGGGGATCGCTTCCTCTCATTCCTCATCTCTGCCTCCACGGAGATCCCATCCCTCTTCCTCGAACGCTTATCGAAAGACGCTAGTGAAAGGTTGCGAAAGAAAATGACATCATCTGACTCACTGCCGGTCCCTCTCACAAAGCGTGAAGCCGACATCTTGCGCCATCTCTCATCGGAGTTGCCGCTCTCAAAGATCTGCTCTGACCTCAACATCACCAAGAACACGATGAAGACTCACCTCAGACATCTCTATAAGAAGTTAGGTGCGAGTGATCGCAGGGATGCGGTCGAGAGGGGAAAGGCCCTACTCAATCTCTAGACCGGGAAAGTTTGATGGCAGAACTAGCGACTAGCTATCACCCTTGAGACGTTTCAACTCTCGCTCCAAGATTGCGATCTTCGACTTCAACTGCTCGACCTCTTCAGGTGTGATCTGACCATCTGCCGAGATCTCCTCGACTTCGCGAGCGAAGGTCTGCAACTTCTCTAGCTCCTCTTCGCGTTCGCGATTCTCCGCCCGGGCTTCGTCCATCGCGTTCAAGACCACTCCGATCAGCACGTTGAGGATGGTGAAGACGATGATGAAGACATAGGAGACGTAAAAGGGAAGTGCCCATGGTGAGACTTCGAGACCATCGACGAGATAGTTGGCGAACTCCTCAAGCGTGAGCAAGATGAAGAGAGATGTGAGCGCGGCGGTGATGTCGCCCCATTGATCGGGCATCTCTTGGCCGAAGAGGTAAACCCCAGCCATCCCATAGATGAAGAGAGCGAGGAAGATCAGCACCGACATACTCATCAAGGGCGGAAGGCTTCGCGTGATGGAGCGGGTGAGGATTCGCACCTCTGGAAGGAAGCGGAAGATGCGGATCAACCTGAAGATTCGGAGCAATCGAAGCAAGAGAGTCTGACCCGCGAAGAGTGGAGAGAGACCGATGATGATGAAGTCGAAGACATTCCATCCAGTCTTGAAGAACATCCAAGGTTTGCTGCCGTAGGAGATCATTCGCGCGATCAACTCTGCGAAGAAGACCCAGAGTGCGATCTGATCGAATCGAACCAAGGAATCTCTGGCGTCTCCATCGATATTGGGCATGGTGAGTAGCGCAAGAGCTACCGCATTGAGAAGGATGACACCTGCAATGAAGAGTTCGAATGGTTGGCTATAGACGAGGCGAGTGAGCCATTTGATCCGGTACGGCTCCATTAGAGGTTTTCACCTTCTCTGAATTCTCCCGATTGTCCTGTGATTGCCTCTGACTCATTGACCACGATCGTCTTGGCCCAGATATCAGTTACGCGCTTGCGTTCGCCATTCTTGAAGATCCAAAGTCCGTCGGTGAGAGTGATGGCAAAGGAGATCACATTCCCAAGTGAGCTAAGACCCCGACCTTCCAATGGATCAGATGAGAAGTCACCAGTGACGACGGCCGTGTTATCTCCAAGTTGCATCAGTATCCATCCCGGAATGCTGAAAGTCACTGGAATCAAGAATTGTCGGATCGCCATATGTCCCCAGGTCGCATTGGTCCGGCTCTCCTCGGCGACGACGCGCAATTTCAAGATCTGTTTCGCAGGTGTCAGTCCTTGTCGCCAGACGATAAGGCTCCAAATCACCCAACCGATACCAAGGGTGACGATGGCAAGACCTAGATCCAAGAAGTAGCCGCCGAGGCGGTGTTGGACTGATGCTTTGGGATAGAGGTTCAAGTAAGACTCCTACCAGAAGACTGCGATGAGGATATTGAGAAGTGAGAGCCCGAGCATCGTCATATAGGTCTTCTTGGCGACCTCACTCTTATTGAGATTCTTGAATCCAAGAGCCAAGATGATGATGACGACTAGGAGTTTCACACCGATCTTGCTGTGGTCAAGCATCTCCACAGAGCTATCGCTCGCATGCTGGATCGAATTGACGATGATGAGGAAGATTCCTGCCAGTAAGACAAGAAGCCCGCTATGAAGCGCTGGCTTCTTGATTCGAAGTGGTCGTTCTGAGACTCCGACGAGCAACCCCCCGACGAGTCCAGCCATTCCGATGAAGTGGAGTACTACAAAGAGTTGGTAGATCAGATCCATCATCACTCCCTCGTGAGATTCGCTGGGAGAAGCCTAAAGGGTCGCGATTCCAAGTGGCACGGTGGGAGGGGCTTTGCTTACCTTCTCTCATGCGATCTCACATGCAAGGGCCCCTGCAAGAGCCGATGCAAGAACCCATGCAAGAGGCAGTGAGAAGTTCACTGACGAGGCGAGTCCTCCTTGGGACTCTAGCTTTCTCATCCTTTGCCTTGGCAACAGGTGTGACGTCGCAAAGTGCCACCGCTACTCCCAAAGCAAAGTGTGTCCGTGTCGGTCAGAAGATCGTCTCTGGTGGTTTTGCATATAGATGTGTTCGACAGAACGGTCGCCTGGTTTGGAAGAAGGGGAAGGCGGTCACGGTCGCGATCTCACCATCTGCATCTCCGACTCCGAGTTCAACGCCGACAACATCTCCAACCTCAACGCCCACTCCAACGCCCACTCCAACTGCATCTGCGACCCCATCGCCAACACCATCGCCAACACCATCGCCAAGTGCGACAACTCGTCGCACTGGTTACTTCGTCGCAAAGTCGAGTGATGTGATCCTCGGCGAATCAAAACTCTTCTTCGCAACCGATCTCGCAGGTCGCACCGTGCGCCATTCCCTTTATCGTTCTGCAACGGGCGTCAGCGCTCTCGATGTCATCTGTACTCACAATGGTTGCTTGGTGACACCTGAGAAGGCCGAGCTGGTCTGTAAGTGTCACTACTCCTACTTCGATGCTGCCACTGGAGCCCGCAAGAGCGGACCGGCTGATGCCCCGCTACGCGCCTTCCAGGTCAGCGAAGTGGATGGGGAGATCTACATCCTCCCTTGAGGGATTTCACCTCGGATGAACAACTTCCGCCCCGGATGCCTTCAGTTGAGCCGAAATTCCTTCGGCGGGGTCATAGCCACAAGGGGTACCGGTGCGTAGGGTTGCCCCATCTAGATCCATGGTGGATCTAGGGAAAAGGAAGTTCGATGTCGAACCAAGTCAACGAGAACGGCGTATCGCGACGTAACGTTCTCAAAGGCGCAGCGATCGGTGGTATCGGTCTTGCTGCTGGAGGAACATTGCTCTCAAGCTGCGGAAGTGATGCAGCAGATGGCCCTGTCACCTTCACAGCGCGTACCAACGATGAGACCGGTCTGAAGATCGCTCAAGCGCTCGCTGATGCTTACACAGCAGAGACAGGTAATGAAGTAACGATGCAGGGTTCTGGAGATACCAATGCATTCCAGGACGGCATCTCGCAGTACCTGCAAGGAACACCAGATGATGCATTCCAGTGGATGGCCGGATTCCGTACCAACTTCCGCGCTGACCAAGGTCTTCTCGTAGATCTCTCCGAGAACATCTCAAACCTCGGCGATCAAATGCCAGAAGGTTTCGTCAGTGGTGCGACAAACCCAAGCGATGGCAAGCAGTACATCATCCCTACCACTTGGTATCCATGGGGTCTGCACTATCGCAAGTCCACGATGCTTGAACTCGGACTCGATCCAGAGAACATCGCAACTTGGGATGACTTCATGAAGCTTCTTGAAGGCACCAAGGCAAAAGGTCTCATCGGTTATGCGATGGGAGATAAGGGCGGTTGGGAAGCGATGGGAACTTTCTCCATCCTCAACGTCCGTATGAACGGTTATGACTATCACATTGATCTCTTGAACGGCCGCGCTAAGTGGACCGATCAGGCGACCATCGACGTCTTCAACCAGTTCGCTCTTCTCATTCCATACATGAACGAGAACTTCCTCGACATCTCATGGGATGGCATGCGCGACCTCCTTCTCCAGAAGAAGTGCGGCGCCATGATGATGGGCTCCTGGTGGGCAAATGACTTCTTGGCTAAGTCTCAAGAGGATTACGACGATCTATGGATCGTTCCATTCCCTGAGATCAACCCAGCATTCGGTCGTGACTCAATCGACGCTCCTGTCGATGGCGTTTGCGCAGCAGTCAATGGAACAAATCCAGCTGGCGGCGCTGCATTCGCAGAGTGGTGTGGCAGTGAGAACGGTATGTTGGCAGCACAGGCTGCTGGCGACACCTCGCTCTATGCCAACACACGACTCGATACATCAGGCTATGACGCTTTCAACAAGCAGAAGCTTGCTGTCATCGGTGAGGCAAAGAACGTGATGAACTTCCTCGATCGCGATTGCCGAAATGACTTCGCAGGAACCATCGTCGGTCCTGCGATTCAGAACTTCCTCAAGGCTCCTCAGGACGTCAACAAGATCGTCGACGGAATGCAGGCAGCTTGGGATGCATTGCCACCTCTTTCCTAGGAACTCCTAGGTTCTCAAGAGAACTTGGTGACTCACCACGGTTCCTGAGATAGGGTGAAAGCATGACAACGACGGCGGCGGGTACAACTACCCGCCGCCGTCGGGCTTTTTCTAAGGGAGATCGATTCACCCTTGCGATGTTCATCGGTGTCCCTTCCTTTCTTCACTTCGTATGGGTCTGGATTCCGGCGCTTCTGACCATCGGTCTTTCCTTTACTTTCTGGAATGGCGTGCAACTCTCCAACATCCGTTGGGCAGGGCTTGCTAACTACGAAACCATCTTCACCGCATCACCTCAGTTCTACGATGCGCTCCGCAACAATGTCTATTGGCTCCTTTGGTTCAGTTTCATCGCCACGCCCCTTGGTGTCTTGCTCGCGTATCAGATCGACAGGCGAATCCGCGGACACAAGATCTATGAGAGCGTCTACTACATCCCGGTCGTCCTCTCCCTCGCGGTCATCGGAATCATCTGGCGTTTCATGCTTGGACCTGCAGGTCTGGTTCAAGTCCTTCTCGGTCGACCTGGAATCGAAGAGGCCTTACCGATCTTCGGCAATTACGACATCAATACCTATGTGATCCTCTCCATTGCCTCATGGCGTCACATCGGCTACATCATGTTGCTCTATTTGGCTGGCTTGAAGGCTGTTGATCCAACCTTGCGCGAGGCTGCCGCTATCGATGGTGCAACGGAGTGGCAGACCTTCCGAAAAGTGGTCTTGCCGGCGATGAAACCGGTCAACATCATCATCATCGTCATCACGGTGATCGAATCGCTCCGCGCCTTCGACCTGATCTACATCATCTATGGCACGAGTACTGGTTGGCCGATCCTTGGCATGCTCGTCTTCACTAATATCTACGGCCAAGCTGCCTCGATGCTCGGCGCTGCCTATGCAGTGATCCTCTTCCTACTTAGTATCACGCCGATCGTCTTCTATCTTCGAACCGTCTTCCAGGATGACAGACCATGAGCGTCGTACAGAACAAGAAGTATCGCGACCGTCAGAAGCGTAAAGACGCAGTCATCTCATTCTTCATCGCAGTCTTCGCATTCATCTGGCTGGTTCCGATCCTTTGGACCTTCTGGACCTCTCTTCGACCATATGAGGACATCATCCAAAAGGGAGTCTTCTCGCGTCCTGACACTCTCAATCTCGCCAACTATGTCGAGGCATACCGTCAGATGGAGATCTGGGGGTACCTCTCCAATTCATTCATCGTCGCAATCCCTGCTGTTATCCTCACACTCTTCTTCGGTTCACTCTTAGCTTTCGTTGTCACCCGATACTCGTTCCGATTCAACCTCTATCTCCTCCTCCTCTTTACCGCAGGAAATCTTCTTCCGGTGCAGTTGGTCTATGCACCGCTCTTCAAGATGTATATCTGGTTCGGGGACTTGGTCGGGAATCGAAACATCCTCTATGACAGCTATATCGGTCTGATCTTGATCCACGTCGCGCTCCAAGTCGGCTTTGCGACCTTCGTGATGTCTTCTTATATGAAGACCATCCCGAAGGAGATCTCAGAGTCTGCTCTCGTCGATGGTGCGTCTGTTTTCCGTCACTATTGGAGCGTCATCCTTCCGCTCCTTCGCCCACCACTTGCCGCCCTCAGTGTCTTGATGACCACATGGATCTATAACGAGTTCTTCTGGGCGATCGTGATGATCAAGAGCGATTCCAAGCGCCCGATCACCTCCGCGCTCGGTAGGTTGCAAGGGGAGTTCGTCACCGACTTCAATCTCCTTGCTGCAGGTGCGATCATGGCGGCCCTTCCCACCCTCATCATCTTCTTCATCCTCAAGCGCCACTTCGTCTCTGGTCTGACTCTTGGTTCTACCAAGGGTTGATTCACACGCTTTACGAGAGATAAAGGTCGCATACCCATGAAGGCAATCAAGATCACTGAGTTCGGTGGACCCGAAGTGATGCAATATCTCGATCTACCGGATCCCATTGCAGGAGATGACGAAGTGATCCTTGAGGTGACCGGTATCGGAATCAACTATGCCGACACACACCAAACAGAAGATTCATATCTTTCGAAGCAGGAGTTACCCCTCATCCCAGGTCTTGAAGTGGTCGGCACATACGAAGGAAAGCGATATCTCACCGGCGCACCCAGCGCTTATGCAGAGCGTGTCGTTGCGAAGAAGAATCAGTTGATCCCCATCCCTGACTCGATCACTGATGGTCAAGCGCTTTCCACTTTTGTGCAGGGCACGACTGCATGGCACATACTCAAGACAATCGGACATCTGAAGCCAGGTGAGAGCGTCGTCATCCACGCAGCAGCAGGTGGTGTCGGGACTATCGCAATCCAACTTGCGAAGATGTGGGGAGCGAAAGTCATCGCTGTGGCATCGACTCAAGAGAAGCGTGACCTTGCCAAGCGACTTGGCGCGGATGTCGCTATCGAAGCAGAGGTCGAAGGCCTCAAGGAACGGATCATCGAAGCCAATGGTGGAAAGCGAGTCGATCTCGTACTTGAGATGGTCGGTGGCAAGACTTTTGATAGATCACTTGAAGCGCTGACCACCTTCGGTCGAATCATCACCTATGGGATGGCTTCACGAGAGCCGATGTCAATGGTTCATCCAGCGCAGTTGATGGGACGCTCTCAAACCATCTCTGGTTTCTGGTTGGCGAATTGTTTCGGTCGTAAGGAGTTGATGGCAGATGTCATCGCAGAACTCTTCTCACTGATTGCGAAAGGTTCGATCGAAGTGATCGTCGGAGCCACATATCCACTCTCGCAAGCGGCTGAGGCACATCGATCGATCTTGGCGCGTGCAAGCACTGGCAAAGTGGTCCTCGATCCGCGCCTCTGACCCTCGATTTCAGTGAAGGTGAGTGCGTGAGGTAGCCTTCGCGATTGCTTCGCCCTCTTAGCTCAGTCGGTAGAGCGTTTCCATGGTAAGGAAAAGGTCGACGGTTCGATTCCGTCAGAGGGCTCGCAGTACTTGGCGGGGTAGCTCAGCTTGGTAGAGCAAGCGGCTCATAATCGCTGTGTCGTGGGTTCAAATCCCGCCTCCGCTACGAGTATTCGACCGAAGGCGTGATCGCTTTGCGTTGATCGTCGAAGTGTCAGTACTGTTCACGTCCCTGCAATATCCATGTAGGGCAAACCCACAAGGCAAGGAGCTACACATGGCAAGCAAGAGTGCAGATGTCCGTCCGAAAATCACAATGGCATGTGTAGATTGCAAGGAGCGCAACTACATCACGCGCAAGAATCGTCGCAACGATCCTGATCGCCTTGAGATCAAGAAGTACTGTCCACGCTGCAAGGCTTCGACTTTGCACCGTGAGACCCGCTAGTACTTTTCTTTCTCATCCTTCTCTCAACTAGGTCTTGAACTTATGAGTGAGATCACCGTCACTCTCATCATCGATGGCTTTGCTGAGGATGCGATCAACTCTGCGAACTCAGTCCTTGAGCACTCAAGCGCTGACCTAGCGATCTTGATCAATGGCAAGCAAGCACCCATTGAGATCCCAAGCGATCCACGGATCACCACCTTTGATCTGAAGCAGAAGCTCGGCTGGGGAAATGCCGCCAACTTCCTCTTCGATCAGGTGGCAACCAAGTACATCGTCTTGATGGATCCATCGACTCACTTCCTGGGGGATGCCATCACACCGACCCTTTCGAAAATCCATCAAGGTTTCCAAGCGGTGGGGTGGAAGGGTGGCCTTATCAATCTTGAAGATGAATGGCGCACTGTCGATGATAAGGGCGAGGGGGAGGTCGATGTCCTCTTCTCCTACTTCCTCGCAGTCGATCGCGAATTGGCGAAGCAGGTCAGTGCAAACCCAAGTGCGAAGTACTACCGCAATGCCGATCTTGAACTCTCTCTTGCGCTACGAGAGCACGGCGCACGCCTCTTCCAGTTGGATCTTCCGCTGGAGCAAGGGCGTCATCACGGGTATCACGATGTCGATCCGGCTTACCGTGAGAAGCATTCAAAGGAGAATTACAACCGAATCCTCAAGCGCTTCCGTGGCAAGAGTGAGATCCTCTCGCCTCGGCGCTAGCGAGAGATAGCCTTAGAAGCATGAAGCGGCTCGCGGAAGTAACAACCTTCCGTGTCGGTGGACCGGCACAGGAGTTCTTCGTCGCAACGTGCGAAAGTGAATTGATTGAACTCGTTGAAGGTGCGGACGCTTCAGATACCCCTGTTCTTGTTATTGGCGGTGGCTCCAACATTCTGGTCGCAGATGCCGGTTTTCCAGGAAGAGTGATTCAGGTAGCAACGAAAGGTGTTGAAGCAGAGAGCGATGCCTGCAGTGGTGGAATGGTCACTGTCCAGGCTGGCGAAGATTGGGATGCCTTCGTCTCATGGGCAAATAGCAAAGGCTTCATCGGGATCGAAACCCTTGCTGGGATCCCAGGCACTGTAGGTGCTGCACCAATTCAGAACATTGGCGCATATGGACATGAAGTGAGTGAAGTCATTGCGCGAGTTCGTACCTTCGATCGTAAGGAACGGCGTCTCACCACTTTCTCTGTTGAGCAGTGCGACTTCGGCTATCGCACCTCTCGATTCAAGAGTGAACCAGATCGATTTCTCATCCTTGATGTCACCTTTCAAATGAAACAGGGTGAACTCTCCTCTCCCGTGCAGTATCAAGAATTGGCAGATGCCTTAGGAGTAGCGCTGGGTGAGCGAGCTCCAATGAAGCGAGTCCTTGAGGCAACGCTTGCTATTCGAAAGAAGAAAGGAATGGTCTTGGACGAGAACGATCGAGATACCTGGTCCGCGGGCTCCTTCTTCACCAATCCGATCATCGATACTTCGAAACTTCCCGAAGGTTCACCTTCATGGCCGACTTCGGATGGCAAAGTGAAGGTCTCCGCAGCTTGGCTCATTGAAAACGCCGGTATCAGTAAGGGAATGAAACATGGAGGAGCTGCGATCTCATCAAAGCATGTCTTAGCGATCACCAATCAAGGTGGTGCGACCGCTTCGGAGATCTATGAGCTCTCAAAGATGTGTAGTGATGCTGTGAAGAAGAAGTTCGGGATAGAGCTGGAGAGCGAAGTTCGTCTATTTGGCTTTGCTTAGGAAATCCTTCAACCTTGTGACGCCCTCGATGATCTCTGCATCGGAAGTGGCGTAGGAGAGGCGCAAATAACCCGAAGGCCCAAAGGCCTCACCCGGTACGACCGCAACTTCTACCTTCTCCAGAATGAGCGAAGCCAGCTCACTAGAACTCTGCGAGCGAACTCCATCAATCTCTTTGCCAAGAAGAGCTTTAACAGACGGATAAACATAGAAGGCTCCTTTAGGTGTCGGGCAATGGACGCCAGGGATCTCATTGAGCATAGAGACGATCAACTTACGGCGACGATCGAAGGCAGTGAGCATCTCCTTCACCGCATCGAGTGAGCCATCAAGGGCTGCAATCGCGGCGCGTTGGGAGATATTGGCAACGTTGGAGGAGAGATGTGATTGATGGTTAGTTGCCGCCTTGATGACATCCTTCGGACCGATCATCCATCCAACTCGCCAACCGGTCATCGCATATGTCTTCGCAACGCCATTCAAGATGATGGTGCGATCTGCAATTTCTGGATAGATGACTGGAATCGATGGAGCAGTAGCACCGTCATAGAGGAGATGTTCGTAGATCTCGTCGGTGATGATCCAGAGACCATTCTTATCTGCCCACTGGGCAATAGCGCGGACCTGTTCTTCTGAGTAGACCGATCCAGTCGGATTCGATGGTGAACAGAAGAGAAGGACCTTTGTCTTTGGAGTAAGCGCCTTCTCAAGTTGTTCGACTGTGACCAAGTAATCCTGACTCTCGTCAGCGAAGACTTCTACCGGCACTCCGCCAGCCAATTTGATGCACTCTGGATAAGAAGTCCAGTAAGGAGCAGGAAGCAATACTTCGTCGCCTGGATCAAGAATCGCAGCGAATGATTGATAGACAGATTGTTTGCCACCATTGGTGACAAGTACCTGATCCGCTGTGATCTCATATCCAGAGTCGCGCTTCGTCTTCCTTACGATCGCTTCGCGAAGTTCTGGTAGCCCTGGCGTTGGTGTGTAGCGATGATTGCTTGGGTTCTTTGCTGCCGCGACCGCAGCTTCCACGATGTAATCCGGAGTCGGAAAGTCTGGTTCGCCAGCACCGAATCCGATCACAGGTTTACCCGCTGCCTTGAGCGCCTTCGCCTTCGCATCGACTGCCAAGGTTGCAGACTCAGCGATTGCGGCGATGCGCTGGGAGACTCTCGATTTACTGGGCGGGGTCATAGAGATAACTCTGCCAAAGCGAGAAAGATGGGGCGAATTGGGCCGGATATGCGGGGCTCTAGGCGGGTTAGACCTAAGGCCCACCCTTGACCTAGACTTCCGCGCCTGACGTCTGGCGGGTCGATCTCCTATCTCGAAGAGAGAAACAAGACGATTTTGAAAAGGGTCATGCTTTTGCATGCCTTGATCCAGAAGTCACGAAGGGCAGTAGCTCAACTGGCCAGAGTTCCGGTCTCCAAAACCGGCGGTTGGGGGTTCAAGTCCCTCCTGCCCTGCTGTTGAGTGCAAGAAGCGAGTAAGAGAAGGAAAGGAACGACGTGAGCGAAAACGAAGTGCAGAACGAAGAAAAGGGTTTCTTCGCGCGCATTCCTCAGTTCTATCGCCAGGTGCTCTCTGAGCTCCGACGTGTCGTTTGGCCTACCCGCAAACAAGTTTCGACATATACGACCGTCGTCATGGTCTTCGTGACATTCATGATCGTCGTCATCTCACTTTTTGACCTTGGTCTGACCAAGGTGATCTTCTGGATCTTCGGAGGCTGACCCATGAGCGACTTTGAAGAGCAATTGACCGCGGAAGAAACTCCGGTCGCTGTCGATGTAATCGATGAGGATCTCGAGTCCGTAGAAGAAGAGATCGATCCGGCGCTCGCCGAGTTCCGTCGCGTCCTTCAATCAGCGCCAGGGGAATGGTTCGTCGTTCACTCCTATGCCGGTTTTGAGAAGCGAGTGAAGACCACTCTTCAACACCGCATCGCCTCCATGAATATGGAGGATCACATCTTCCAGATCGAAGTCCCTGAAGAAGAGGTGATGGAGATCAAGAATGGCCAGCGCAAGCAGGTCAAGCGCAATATCTACCCTGGCTATGTATTGGTACGTATGGACCTGACCGACGAGTCATGGTCGTGCGTTCGAAACACACCTGGGGTCACTGGATTCGTCGGCAACTCGCATCATCCAAGCCCACTTCCGCTCGATGAGGTCGAGAAGATGATCGCGCCGAAGGAATTGAAGAAGTCCGTGAAGCCAGAGATCAAACTCGTTGACTTCTCCGTCGGAGAATCCGTCACCGTGATGGATGGTCCATTCGCACCGCTTCCTGCGACGA
>JBJTGO010000250.1:0-7419 GCA_046093985.1 Actinomycetota bacterium | reverse complement strand
GATCGGGCCACGCCCTGGCGAAACTCGCGTGTAGCGGGAGGTACTCGATCTTTTCCATCTCGAACCAGCTCGCCTCAATCGTCTCGTGATTACTCTCCCCGATCGCGAAGTGATCGAGGGCGCGAGTGATGATGGTCTCGTAGCGCCAATCACCATGATCGTCGGAGAAGTGCAGCGCGTTCTCGAGATCGATCATCTCGCCATCGATACCAATCTCCTCGATTGCTTCGCGGATCGCAGCCTCACGCCAACTCTCATGTGAATCACGCGCACCGCCGGGGATGCCCCACGTGCCCCCGTTATGTACCCATGGGGCGCGAAGTTGAAGGAGTACCTGGCCCGAACGGATGAGAAGGAGTCCGGCCGCACCGTTGAGTCCCCAATGGCGGGAACCGCAACGACACTCGATCCAACCATCTCCATCGCGTGCCGCCATGAGTTGAGTTTTCCACAGCAATGGGAAACCCACACCTTCTGAAGATCTCAGAAAGGGCGGTTCACCTTCTCTCTACCGTGACGCGATGTTCACGCGCATCCTGCTCTCACTCGCACTCGTCACCTCACTCGTCATCGCCCCCACTCATACCGCTCATGCCGAGGAGTGTTCGACTGATAGTTGTATCTCGGTCACCGCTGATGATGAAAGCGATGAGATCGTCGTCTCCTTTCGAAAACCTGAATCAAAGAAAGAGAGCGAACGCAGTCGAGAAGTACCGAGAGTCTCTGGATCATTGAGCGCAATCGCAGATCCCAAGCGGACCTGGATCCCGTATCACCCGGACCTTTACGCGGCATGGCGAGAGGCAGCTCGTAAAGCAGCGGCAACAAGGGCCGAGCGGCGCCGTCTCACACCCGTAAGGAGTCAATCCCAGGTCGTCACAGCATCGCTGACGGATCGAGTCAGCCAACTCGTTCCCTTCGGTTCTCTCCAAACTCAGCCAGCGGAAGGAGCAGTGATCGGAAGGCCGGTCTACTTTTGGAGCCCCACACCAACATCTTTCGATGTGACGATCAGAGTCGCAGGTATCCCCGTCAGATTGGAACTCACACCAAGTTTCGCGTGGGGATATGGAGATCGGCCGATTGAGACGACGCGCACCACATCCCTTCCCGGCGCCCCATATCCAGCGCCCCTCAATACCTTCACCTACTTCGAACCCGGAGATAAGCGCATCTCTCTGACGACCACCTGGAGCGGCGATTTCACGGTCGCGGGAGTGAAGGCTCCGATCAACGGGAAGATCACGCAAAGAAGTAG
Source organism: Actinomycetota bacterium (assembly GCA_046093985.1). GTDB lineage: Bacteria > Actinomycetota > Actinomycetes > Nanopelagicales > Nanopelagicaceae > SYAN01. Next base: position 6,161 of record JBJTGO010000250.1, on the reverse strand, counting down.
CAAGGTCCTTGATGTACGCCAAGCACCTCATCGCATCCTCGATTAGGTGAAGAAATCCACATCCGTCGCGCCTTGCACAGATCCTTGTCAGCAGAAAGCGAGAGACCGTTGAACTATCGCACTCTTGCCACATGACAAAGCAGAGATCACAATCCGATGACCACATCAATACATCACTCACTGAATCGATCGCACTTGAATTAGAACTCTTGAGTGAGATTGACTATCGACACGACCCGAAACCAGAGCAACGCGAGGGAGTCGATGCGCTAAATGCATTGATCGCTACCTTCGGGCACGAAGAATTCACTCCAGACCCGGCGAAGATCGCACTCCTCTTGATTCGCCTTCGTGATCTGCAGGTGCGTGATTTCGCTCTGGGGTGCATGGAGCGGGAAGACCTTGCCAAGCATGTTGAGATGTGGCGTTGGGTTGTTCGCATCGCGCCCACGCGTTTCCTAGCCCCACCGGCCACATTGCTTTCGGCGATCTCATACGAAGTCGGAGATCACGCCCTAGCAACAAGTTCACTTGAGCAAGCCCTGGAGGCAGATGGTCAGTATCCACTGGCACTTCTGCTCAAGCGCGTCTTCTCGGCAGGGTGGCCAGCAGAGACCTTCGCCACCATGCGAACAGAACTTCATCCGAAGATCACTTCGGCGATCTTTGACGAGTAGAACCCTCAGACGCATCCGGACCAATCTCGCCCAGCGATGGGTTGTAAGATTTCGCGGCACTGAGAACTTCGAGCGACGTTGCAGTGTTCACAGCAGATGTTTCAGCCCGGACTCGATTGAGGGAGTTGCGAAATGCTCGTTGGCGTTCCGAAAGAGATCAAGAACCATGAGTATCGCGTTGCGATCACTCCCGCCGGTGTCAAGGAATTCATCAACCACGGTCATAAAGTGATTGTCGAGAAGGGTGCCGGACTCGGTTCTGCGATCTCTGATGATGCCTACCGAGTCGCCGGAGCAGAGATCCTCGATACTGCGCAAGAGGTATGGGCTCGTGCGGAGATGATCTTGAAGGTAAAGGAGCCGATCGCGCCGGAGTATCCGTTGATGCGCGAGGGTCAAGTCCTCTTCACCTATCTTCACCTCGCTGCCTCAAGAGATTGCACCGATGCATTGATCAAGAGCGGCATCACAGCGATCGCTTATGAGACAGTCGATGTCAATGGCTACCTTCCATTACTTGCTCCGATGAGTGAGGTCGCAGGTCGCATGTCGGTACAAGTGGGTGCCACCGCATTACAGAAGAGCAATGGTGGTCGTGGTGTCCTCCTCGGTGGCGTTCCAGGAGTGCGTCCGGGGCGTGTTGTGATCCTCGGTGGCGGAGTAGCTGGAGTCAATGCAGCGACGATCGCTCATGGTATGCGTGCCGAAGTGACGATCCTCGATGTCAATGCGCGGCGCCTCGTACAACTCGATGAACTCTTTCAAGGAAATGTCCGAACTCTCGCTTCCAACTCCTATGAGATCGAGGATCAAGTCCTCTCTGCTGACCTCGTCATCGGCGCAGTTCTCGTTCATGGCGCGAAGGCGCCTCGCTTGGTCACCAATGAGTTGGTCAAGCGGATGAAGCCTGGAAGCGTGCTCGTCGATATTGCGATCGATCAGGGTGGTTGCTTCGAGGATTCCAAGCCAACGACCCATGCAGATCCAACCTTCCCGGTCCACGGATCGACTTTCTATTGCGTAGCGAACATGCCTGGCGCCGTTCCCAACACCTCCACCTACGCACTGACCAACGTCACCCTGCGATACGCGCTCGCCCTCGCAGACAAGGGTTGGCAGCGCGCGATGGATGAGGATGCCAATCTCGCGCTCGGCCTCAATATCCATCAGGGGAAGATCTACTACCAGGCGGTCGCTGAGGCCCATGGCCTGGAGAGCGTTTCTCGGTAGACAACTTCCCGCACAATCCCTAAGTTACGCCCCAGGTCACGAGTTCCAGTTCGGATCGATTTCGTAAGGCCCCGGCTGACTGGACGGCAACCCTCCACCGCGGTGGGGTGCTCCGGGTGAAGACCAGGTGCGATGAAGGTCATCGCGCAAGCGCGGGTCTGTCAACGACTGCCAGGTCCGGCTTATTCGATGTTCGGAAATGGAAAAGTTCCAATGAAGGTAAAGTCAAAGAAGTTCAAGCTATCGATCATCGCAATCCTTTTCGCTGCGCTCGCGCTCAGCGGTTGCGGTTCATCAAGCGATGAGAGTTCAACTGCAAGCGGAGAGTGCACCCCCGGTGAACTCGCCACCGTCGAGTCCGGTTTCCTCACCATCGGAACCGGTGAGCCTGCCTACTACCCATGGGTGATCGATGATGCGCCAGAGTCCGGTGAGGGCTTTGAGGCTGCGGTTGCATATGCAGTAGCAGAAGAGCTCGGTTACACCGCCGATCAGGTCAAGTGGATCCGAACCACCTTCGATGGTGCCATCGCACCAGGACCGAAGGCATTCGACTTCAATCTCCAGCAATACTCGATCACAGATGAGCGCAAGGAAGTCGTCGACTTCTCCTCTCCTTATTACAAGGCGAACCAAGCGATCGTCTCCTTCGAAGGAAGCAGCATTCAGGCTGTCACTGACCTCGCTGGATTGGCGAGCGCGGGTGCCAAGCTCGGAGCTGCTGTCTCCACCACCTCGCTCGAAGCGATCGAAGCCCTTGGCCTTACGCCATCGGTCTTCAATAACAACGCTGATGCTGTCGCAGCACTGAAGAACAAGCAGATCGATGGAATCGTCGTCGATCTTCCTACCGCCTTCTATCTTGCTGCAGTTGAAATCGATCAAGGCGTCATCGTTGGTCAGATCGATGGAAGCGACTCTGGTGATCAAGGCTTCGGCCTCTTGCTCTCGAAGGACAACCCGATCACTGGTTGTGTCTCGACAGCAGTCGATGCCCTCACCGCAAGCGGCGCACTCGCTGCGATCACTGAAGAGTGGCTCGCAGATGCAGCCGGTGCACCAGTTCTCAAGTAATCCACTTGAGGTCATTGGGTAAGAAGTAAGTACGTTGACGTCGACCATATCGGGCGCATGAGGAGTGAGATATGAGTGCTCCCGATATGGCAGGCGGTTGGCGTGCCAGTAAGGAAGAACTCGCTCGGCGCGAAGAACGCAGGGCGCGCAATCGTAAGAATGCACTGATCGCCTCGATTTCGAGTCTCCTCGTACTCGGCACCCTTGCCACCATCTTGGTGACTTCACCGGGATGGGTCTCACTGCGCGACACCTTCTTCAAATGGGCATATGGCGTTGAGATATTGCCGAAAGTCCTCCTTGGTTTTGGCACCAATGTCACGCTCACGATCATCGCGGGCACTTCGGTCGCGATCTTGGGACTTGGTCTCGCCCTGATTCGTACCTCACGATCTCCAGCGCTCACTCCATTTCGATTTCTTGCAACGGTCTACGTCGATGTCTTTCGTGGCATACCGATGCTTCTTGTCATCCTCTTGGTCGGATTCGGTATTCCGGCACTTCAAATTCCAGGGGTCACAAATAGCGTTCTCATCCTCGGCACAATCGCCGTCATCATCACCTACACCGCTTATGTCACTGAGGTGATCCGGAGTGGAATCCTCACCGTTCATCCAAGTCAGCGCGCTGCCGCGAGGTCATTGGGACTTAGCCACTTTCAAACCCTGCGCCACGTCGTTCTACCGCAGGCGCTCAAACGCGTCACGCCACCGCTTCTCAATGACTTGGTAGCCCTGATCAAAGACACCGGACTCATCTCCATCTTGGGCGTGACTGATGCCGTTCGTGCGGCTCAGATTCAGACAGCCAAGAGCTTCAACTACACCCCTTATGTCGTCGCGGCCTTGATCTTCCTTGCTGTGACTATCCCGCTGACCCGTTACACCGATCGAGCGCTTCGCCGTTCGATGGAGGCACAGAATGCGCAGGGCTCGGCATGAGTTCTCTTCTCTCGGTCAAGAACGTTCGTAAGTCATTTGGCGAGGAGATCGTGCTCGAGGACATCTCCTTCGAGGTCAGAGACCATAGCGCCACCGTTTTCATCGGCGCCTCAGGAAGCGGTAAGTCCACACTTCTTCGCTGCATCAACCTCCTCGAGCAGATCGATGACGGCGTCATGCTCCTTGATGGAGAGGAGATCACCTCAGTCGATATCGATCCGGATCAGGTCCGTCGCCGGCTGGGAATGGTCTTTCAATCCTTCAATCTCTTTCCACACATGTCGGTGATCAAGAACATCACTCTCGCTCCGATTCAGGTGCACGGAGTCTCCAAGGAAGTGGCCTATGAGAAAGCCTTTGCCCTGCTCGATCGGTTCGGTCTGCGCGAAAAAGCGGATCAATATCCCGATCGACTCAGCGGGGGACAACAGCAACGGGTTGCGATCATCCGTTCATTGGCCTGTGGCCCCAGGCTCCTCCTCCTGGATGAGATCACATCAGCCCTTGATCCGGTCTTGGTCAATGAGGTCTTGGTGACGGTTCGTGACTTGAAGAACGACGGCATGACGATGGTGATAGCCACCCACGAGATGGGCTTTGCCAAACAGGTGGCCGATCAACTCTGTTACCTCCATCGCGGTCGAATACTTGAGCGAGGAAGCGCAGCAGAAGTGATCGACGACCCCAAGGAACCGGAAACCAGGGAATTCTTAGCTCGAGTCCACAGCGCCGGTCGCCTTTGAGTGGGCAGGACACTCTCTAAACGGGTTTCTGGGAGCGTGGAACGGCGATTCTGACTCGCCGATGCCTGTGGATAATTTATAATATGCCTGCCCAGGAAAGTGTCGAGACCGACTGAATCAAGTCAGTAGGTCAAAAACCAAAGGACTCATCTTGCCTGTAACTCGTGCGCCCAAAAAGCAGTCTCAGAAGAAGTCCGCGAAGAAAAGCGTGGCTGCCAAGGGTAAGAGCAAGAAAGTAGTTGCAAAGAAACCGAAGACGAGCACGAGCAAATTCGTTCCCATCAGGACAATTGCAAAACCTGTAGCGAAACCGAAGCCAAAGGCGAAGAAGAAGGTCGCTGCGAAGAAGAGTGCAGGGCCACGAAGATTCCCGACCAAGGCCGAACTTGAAGCGATGAAGGCCGCTCGCGATGGCGTGCCAGCCAAAGCCACGACAACGAAGAAAGTCATCGTCGATGGTGAAGAGGTTGAGCTAGAAGAAGTAGATATCGATGATCTCGAGGCCATCTCTACTGAAGGTGGCGAGGGTGAAGAGGGTGAAGATAAGAGCGATGTTCGCGTCGTCAATCTCACCGAAGAATCCCCACGCGAAGAGGGAGAGTTCACACTCAAAGATTCTGAGGAAGATGATGCTCCACCACAGACCGTTCTCACCGCTGGTGCTACTGCGGATCCAGTCAAGGATTACCTCAAGCAGATCGGCCGTGTAGCGCTTCTCAATGCAGAGCTTGAGGTGGAACTCGCGATGCGTATCGAAGCGGGCCTCTTCGCAGAGGAGCGGATCGCAAAAGATAAGAAGTTGGATCGCTCGCTCAAGCGTGAACTCGAGTGGATCGCAGAGGATGGCAAGCGCGCCAAGAATCACCTCCTTGAAGCGAACCTTCGTCTCGTTGTTTCGCTCGCCAAGCGCTATACCGGTCGTGGAATGCTCTTCTTGGATCTGATCCAGGAAGGAAACTTAGGTCTCATCCGTGCGGTCGAGAAGTTCGATTACACAAAGGGCTACAAGTTCTCCACCTACGCGACCTGGTGGATCCGACAAGCGATCACTCGCGCGATGGCAGATCAGGCGAGAACCATCCGTATCCCAGTTCATATGGTCGAAGTGATCAACAAACTCGCTCGTGTACAACGCCAGATGTTGCAAGATCTCGGTCGCGAACCGACCCCGGAAGAGCTCGCAAAAGAACTTGATATGACACCTGAAAAAGTGGTCGAGGTTCAGAAATATGGCCGTGAACCAATCTCACTCCATACTCCACTGGGCGAAGAAGGAGATTCAGAGTTTGGTGATCTGATTGAAGATTCAGAAGCGATTGTTCCTGCCGATGCGGTCTCATTCACATTGCTTCAAGAGCAGCTTCACTCTGTGCTTGACACTCTCTCTGAGCGTGAAGCAGGCGTTGTAGCGATGCGCTTCGGTCTAACCGACGGCCAGCCTAAGACTCTCGATGAAATCGGCAAGGTTTATGGCGTTACACGTGAGCGTATCCGCC
>JBJTGO010000249.1:0-6406 GCA_046093985.1 Actinomycetota bacterium | reverse complement strand
TATTGCATCACTTCCCATCGATTTCGGCGTCGATTTAGCACCCTTGATCGAGAGTTTGAGTCAGACCCATCAAGTAATCGCCTTCGACATGGAAGGTGACGATGTGGCAAGCATCGATCGCACCGGGCCAGTAGCAGTCATCTTCGGTAACGAGGCGCGTGGACTACCCGAGGAGATGCGAAGTGACCGGCGGATCAAGAGAATCAGGATTCCCATGCCTGGTGGCACAGAGAGTCTCAATGTCGCGAGCGCCGCAACGATAGCCATGTATGAAATCTCCCGGCGAGACTGAAGTTGCCTAAGTAGACTTCGCCTGTGTCCGAGTTGATAACTCGCATCGATGCTGCGAGGAAAGAGGCGGAATCTGCCCTCTCTTCTGTATCAGATCTTGATTCCTTGAAAGATGCGAAGTCGAAACATCTCGGTGATCGATCCGAGTTGGCGAAAATAAGTCAGAGTATGGGCTCGGTTGCGGCAGAGGAGCGGGCTGCAATCGGTAAGGCGCTCAGTGCCGCGCGAAATCAACTCTCGGAACTCTATGAAAAGGTTCACAATGAACTCGTTGCGCAACGAGATAGTCGCGTCATCGAAGAGGAACGAGTCGATGTCACCCTTGCAGCAAGCAGATTTCCACAAGGTGGTGTGCATCCGCTTACTCTTTTAGATCGTGAGATCGGCGATATCTTCACACGTCTTGGCTACAGCATCGTTGAGGGCCCGGAACTCGAGTCCGCGTGGCTCAATTTCGATGCGCTCAATATTCCTGCCGATCATCCAGCACGAACCATGCAGGACACCTTCTTCATCGAACCACTTGAGAGCAACTTGGTGCTTCGCACCCACACATCACCGACACAGATCCGAACTATGTTGTCGCAGAAACCTCCGATCCATGTGATCTGCCCAGGACGCACCTTCCGCTCCGATGAACTCGACGCCACTCATACCCCGGTCTTCAGTCAGGTTGAAGGCCTTGTCGTGGATGTGGGAATTACGATGGCGGATCTCAAGGGAACTCTTGATCACTTTGCGAAGTCGATCTTCGGTGCTGAAGTTGTGACCCGGCTTCGTCCTTCGTTCTTCCCTTTCACTGAACCATCTGCCGAGGTAGATGTCTTCTTCAACGGTCGGTGGATCGAATGGGGTGGATGTGGCACGGTCAATCCCAAGGTGCTGACCAACTGTGGTATCGACACTGATCGCTATTCTGGATTCGCCTTTGGAATGGGCTTGGAGCGAACCTTGATGGTCCGCCATCAAATCACCGACATTCGAGATATCGTCGAGGGCGATCTACGTTTCACGCGTCGATTCGGTCTGGGTGGACGCTGATGAAAGCACCATTGTCCTGGCTGAAAGAACTCGTCGAATTGCCGGAAGGACTCACTCCTGAACAGATTTCAGACCTCTTCGTTCGCGTTGGTTTCGAGGTCGAGGGAATCGAGAGGCAAGGCGAAGGTATCAAGGGCCCTCTTTTAGTTGGAAGAGTCACCGCCATTGAGGAGCTCTCAGGTCACAAGAAGCCGATCAGGTATGTCGCACTCGATTGCGGCGAGTCGACTACAAGATATGTCATCTGCGGTGCGAGGAATTTTGTCGAAGGTGATCACGTCGTCGTTGCTATTCCTGGCGCTGTACTCCCAGGTGATTTCAAGATCTCGAGCCGAGAGACCTACGGCAAGATCTCTGACGGAATGATCTGTTCCGCAAAAGAGCTCGGACTCGGTGAGGATCATTCGGGGATCATCGTTCTTCCTGCTGATCATGCCCCGATTGGCACGGATGCGCTCTCATTACTAGGCGTCGATGATGTCATCTTCGATATTGCGGTCAATCCCGATCGCGGCTACGCGCTATCGATCCGAGGTTTGGCCCGCGAGTTGGCGGGAGCCCTCCATCTTTCTCTGACCGACCCTGCGCTGCTCCGTTTCTCCTCGTTGAGGGGATCGAAAGAGGGCGGAACACCTTGCAAGATTGAAGAGGGTGCGGGCGAGATATTCCTCCGCACCGTCGATAACGTTGATATGACGAGGCCGACTCCACTCTGGATGCGTCGAAAGATCGAAAAGTGTGGGATGCGCTCCATTTCACTGCCGGTCGATATCACCAATTACCTCATGCTCGAACTAGGGCAACCACTCCACGCCTTCGACTCGGATCAGATCAATGGAACTTTGCAGGTCCGTCTCGCTAAGAATGGGGAGAAGCTGACCACCCTTGATGGTGAAGAGCGAAAGATGGGTGATGGTGATCTCGTCATCGCAGACGATAAAAAGGTCTTGGCCCTTGCCGGAACGATGGGCGGCGCGGAGGCAGAAGTCAGCGAGAAGACAAGGCGCATCACCATCGAGGCGGCGCACTTCGAATCAGATCTCGTTGCTCGAAATTCTCGCCGACATCGCCTCTCAACCGAAGCCTCTCGTCGCTTTGAACGCTTTGTCGATCCCGCGCTAGCCGAGATCGCGTCGATGCGTGCGCTCGAGCTACTTGTTGAGCATGCTGGTGCAAGTTATGTCGGTACGAGCCACGACGGGAAAATGATCCCGTCGAAGAGCATCGCGGTGGATTTACCCCGACTCAATGCGATTTTAGGTCGTGAATACGCCTTGGATGAGATGGTTTCGATGTTGGAAAGGATCGGCTCTACCTTCACGAGCAAGGGCACTCTCTTCACAGTGGAGATTCCTTCGTGGCGTCCTGACCTCGTCAACGATTCAGATTTCGCCGAGGAATTGGCACGAATCCATGGGTATGACCTGATTCCGCTCCGGTTACCAGTTGCGAAAGGTTCGGCGCAGAGGAGTGAAATGCTTGGCAACGCGAACTCGCGTGCGCGAAGACGCCTTCTCATTGATTTCCTCGCTTCGCGTGGCTTTGCGGAGACTCAGAATTACCCCTTCACCTCACAGACTTTGATTGAGAACCTAGGTTTCGAAGGGGCGCGAGCAAGGACGTTCAAGATCGCAAATCCCTTGAGCGATGAATTCCCGGTGATGAGAACCCATATCTTGCAAAGCCTGCTTCCGACAGCGGTGAGGAATCTCAATCGCGGCAATTCGCAGGTCGCAATCTTCGAAGTTGGGCGGATCTTCCGTGCACCCGAGAAGATAGTTGCCACCTCACTTCTTGCTACGGGTTCAAGACCGAAAGATGATGAGATTGAAACGCTTCTATCTGCGGTACCGAACCAACCAACAATGCTTGCCGGAGTGATGGCTGGCGAGATGGAGAAGAGTGGATGGTGGGGTGCAGGTCGAGAGGGAACATGGGTCGATGCGATCTCTCTTGCGGCCGAGATCATTGCGATGCTTGGCTCGAAGGCTGAGATTCTCGCTTCAGATCTTGCTCCTTGGCATCCAGGTCGGTGCGCGGAGTTGCGTGTAGGGCAGACCCCAGTTGCACATGCCGGAGAGCTTCATCCTCGCGTCATCGAAGAACTGGGTCTTCCATCACGCTCTGTGGCTTTCGCGCTGATCCTTGACCTCATTCCATCGGGTGATCTAGTCAAACCAGGGAAATTAGCGACGATGCCACCTGCCATCCAAGATGTTGCTCTTGTCGTCGATGCAGATGTCTCGGCTGAACGGGTGAAAGCTGCTCTGAGATCTGGCGCAGGGGAGCTACTGGAGAGCATCGAACTCTTCGACCGTTATGAGAAGTTCGCACCGGGCAAAGTCTCGCTTGCGTTCACGTTGACCTTGCGAGCAGGGGATCGGACTCTGACCTCTGCAGAGATCGCAGAGATCAGGACTCGAGCGATCGAAGCCGCCAGGGTGGAGACCGGGGCGGTCCTGAGAAGTTAGGACTGTATAAATATGCATGATTTTGCATATTTATACATTTGCTCTACCATCGCCCCATGCGTGTAGGTGTCATCGGAGCGAGTGGTTATAGCGGGGGCGAGTTACTTCGTTACCTAGCCGGCCACCCAGTCTTTCAATTGGAGTATGTCGCTGCCGGAAGTAATGCTGGCGCAGAGATCACTTCGATTCACCCACATCTGACCCACCTATCGGGTCGCACATTCGAAGAGACATCCGTGACTCGAGCCAATGAGATGGACTTGGTCTTTCTCGCCTTGCCTCACGGTCAGTCGGCTTCCTTAGTCAGAGGATTGCGAGCGGGTTTGAAAGTTGTCGATCTCGGTGCCGACTTCCGATTGGAAAGCGCCTCGTCATGGCAGCGCTATTACGGCGGCGAACATGCAGGTACCTGGGTCTACGGCTTACCGGAATTGAAAGGGGCTCGTGACTCGATCAAGGGTTCGGATCGAATCGCCAACCCAGGATGCTATGCAACTTCGATCATCATCGGTGCAGCGCCATTCGTGGCGGCAGGTGCGATTGATACCGAGGACATCACAGTCGTGGCTGCCTCTGGAACTACGGGTGCTGGGCGAACTGCGAAGGTGAATCTTCTCGGCAGTGAAGTGATGGGATCGCTCTCCTCCTACAAGTTCGGTGGAGTCCATCAGCACACTCCTGAGATCGAGGAGACCCTGGCTCGAGCTACGTCCAAGAAGGATGTACGTATCTCTTTCACACCAATTTTGGCCCCGATGCCGCGTGGCATTCTCACCACGATCACTGCTAAAACGAAGATCAAGGATCCATCTGAGCTCCACGAGATCTTCAACTCATACTTCGAAGGTGAACCGTTCATCCACCTCCTTCACGATGAGATGCCGCGAACATCCTCCGTCACCGGGAGTAACCATGTTCAGGTTCGGATCGCACTTGATAGCCATACTTCGCGTTGGATTGCATCTGTTGCCATCGACAATCTCGGTAAGGGGGCTGCAGGCCAAGCGTTGCAGAATGCGAATTTGATCGCCGGTTTCGATGAAGGACTCGGTCTACTCGCAGGGGGCCTGGGAGCATGACCGACTTTCCGACAGGTTTTCGTGGTTCCGCAGTCACGGCAGGTCTCAAGTCCTCGGGGGCAAGCGATCTCGCGCTGATCGTCAATGATGGGAAAACTCCCTCGGCAGCAGCAGTTTTTACCAAGAACCAGATCAAAGCAGCGCCTGTGCTCTGGTCGAGTGAAGTGATCAAGGATGGCTCGGTCAGAGCAGTGCTCCTCAATAGCGGTGGCGCGAATGCCTGTACTGGTCCAGAAGGTTTTGCCGATACTCATCGCAGCGCAGAGCAGGTTGCAGCTTCACTCTCCATTTCGGCAAGTGACGTTTTCATCTGTTCGACGGGTTTGATCGGTGAACGACTACCGATGGATCGGATCACGAAAGGGATCGTTTCGGCACATTCTTCGCTGCAAGCCGGTGATGTCGAGCCAGTTGCTCGCGCGATCATGACGACCGATAGCGTTCCAAAGATCGCTTCTTTTCAGGGTCAGGGATGGCGGATTGTTGGTATCGCCAAAGGTGCTGGAATGCTCGCACCTTCGCTTGCCACGATGCTGGTCGTACTCATGACCGATGCGGCGATTCCTGCAGACTCCCTGGACCACGCACTTCGAGAGAGCACGAGAAGAACTTTCGATCGAATCGATTCAGATGGCTGTATGTCGACGAATGACACTGTCTTGCTCCTCTCCTCTGGTGAATCGATCGCAACCCCAACTGATGAAGAATTCCTATCTGGACTCCTTGAGGTCTGCGGACAACTTGCGCGAGGGTTGATTGCAGATGCAGAGGGACATAGCAAAGTGGTCGAAATCCGGGTGACCGGCGCATCCTCTCAAGATGATGCGGTTGATGTAGGACGAGCCATTGCGCGAAACAATCTCCTCAAATGCGCGATCAATGGAGAAGATCCCAATTGGGGCAGGATCCTCGCTGCTATTGGAACCACTACTGCGAGATTCGATCCATTGGATATAGATGTCTCGATCAATGGCGTGAAAGTCTGCAGCTCCAGCGCTCCGGGGCAGTCGCGCGCCCTGGTTGATATGAGTTTGGAGGAAGTACTTCTCGAAGTCGAACTCAAGAGCGGAATCAGTGAGGCAACGATCTGGACCAATGATCTCTCCGCGATGTATGTCCATGAGAATTCGGCCTACTCCACATGATCGTGGTGAAACTCGGGGGAAATGCCCTGGCACACTCTTCGAGCCATGACTGGATCGAGGCCGTTGCGAAGACCTTCCACTCCGACCGGAGGGTGATTTTGGTCCACGGTGGTGGACCACAGATCGATGAAGAGCTTTCGATCCACGGAGAGGCGAAGGTTGTGATCGATGGATATCGAGTCACTGATGCCAAGGCTTTCGAGATCGTCGAGATGGTTCTTGCAGGCCGTGTTCAGCAGAGCCTGGTGCGAGCGCTGAGAGGCGCAGGCCTGCCGGCGGTTGGAATAACGGGAAGCGATGGCGCGACCTTTGATGTTGTGAAGAAGAGTTCACCGACAGGAAAGGATCTCGGCCAGGTCGGAGAAGTGAGTCAGGTGAA
>JBJTGO010000248.1:0-1240 GCA_046093985.1 Actinomycetota bacterium | reverse complement strand
TTTCGAATGTGGCATCGACCTTGCTGCCATTGGCGAGCGTGACCGTCACTGATGAGACGCAGTTCAACTCTGCATCACTCGCACATTTGTAGAAACCGGCAAGGTGACGAAATTGTCCATTAGGCACAGCGCTCGGCTGACAGGCAGGATCACTCGCACTCGTGCAGATCGTCGATTTGCCATTGAAGAAAGCGTCGTTATTGACCATCGCAACCGAGTACGAGTAAGAGGGTCCGACCTCTGATGTCCAGTAGAGAAAGATGTAGCAAGGATCGTTGGGATCGATTCCTGCGCCGCGACCTTGATGCACCGACGTGTAGCTACCGGGAGTTGGCATCGTCCAATCACTCTTTGATTTGGTGCCGTAAGTGCAACCCGCCTCTTGATCGGTCTTCTGAGCGAAATTTCCGTTCGCTGAACTACCTGCAGAGTGAAGGACGAGAGTCGTCGAGGCGATGAAGAGAGTGAGGAGAAGTGCGCGCAGTATCCGAACCGGGCTCAACGAGCGCTTGGGTAGGGCCATGGCATCTCCGCTCAGATGCCATCAGATTAGACCTGCTCAGGTTTGCCTTTCAAGGACGAAATGATCAGATTTTTTCCACGTTGCGGGACCCACGGCGTCACTGCTCAGGAGCATGGAGTGAGGACGGAAGAAAAAAAAGAATCAGGCCCGACCCTCAGAGCGAGGATCGGGCCTGATCGCTAACTAGGTTAGAAGCTCAAGGCTTCAAACGACTAGTGGTCGTCCTTCATTCCTTCTGCGAGCGACTTCATGCGTGCGATCTTGAAGATCGTCAAGCCGAAGAGGCACTTAGCAAGGACATCCGCCACGGTGTAGCCGACCTGGCGCCAGACGAATGCCTGTGGATCCGAAGCATCGGAGCCGAGGAGAGGCATCATGTATGCGATCGGGTAGACGCCCCATGTCGCAATGAGGAGCATGCGCAGACGTCCGACTGTTGCAGCGACACCTTCTGGCTGACGATCGAGCGACTTACCGAGCTCTACGAAGAGGACATAGAGGATGTAGAGGAATGGAAGTGTGGAGAGGACGCCCCAAAGGATCTTGGTGCCGTCATCTGTGCTGATCTCACCTGGATACCCAAGGGCGATCATCGCTGCGGATGCAGGGACGAGTCGGGTGATCAGCGACTTTGCTGCCTCACGAGCGAGCGCGAGTACAGCGATTACTTCGACGAGAAGTAGGGGAACAGTAAGGATCCAGTCAACATAGCGATAG
>JBJTGO010000247.1:0-12181 GCA_046093985.1 Actinomycetota bacterium | reverse complement strand
AGTCCCTCTGCCTGATCAGGTGAGAGGTCGACAGCAATCGAGGATGTTCCCTTGATCGCGTTGAGGCGCTGGACATTGACTGGAACGTTACGGACAACGATGCGATCGTAGGCCGCAGGAGTTCCCCAGTATTTCTTGTTCTTCTCGAGTACGACCTCAGTGGTCAAGTTGAATGACTTGAGAGTATATGGACCGCTACCAACAGACTTGCTCTTGAGGAACTCAAGTGCCTTATCTGCAGTGTTGGCATCAGCTGCATCAGATGCGCCATTCGCCTTTGCAACCTTGCTGTTGAGGATACCTAGCGAAGGTGAGGTGAGGATGGCAAGAACCTGAGGAGTTGGTGTAGCAGTCGTAAGGACGACGGTCTTCGCATTTGGAGCCGAGACAGTGATCCCATTCATCAATGATGATGGGTTGCCCTTGACGTTCTTGAGGCGATTGAGTGAGAAGACGACGTCTGCTGAGGTGACCTTGCTACCGTCAGAGAACTTAGCCTTCGGATCAAGTGTGAATGTGAACTCAGTTGCGTCGGCGTTCACCTTCCACTTGGAAGCGAGGCCTGGGACCGGAGTCGAAGCATCGCCACCCTTGTAAGTAATGAGCGTCTCATAGAGAGCTCGGTTGATCATGTTTCCAGTGCCTTCAAACGAACGAGCTGGATCGGTTGAGGTCAACTGAAAGACAGTCTCCACTGTAAGAGTCTTGGCCGCAGCGCTTACTGGACCAGAGACAGCAACAGTCGAGACGAGCGCGATTGAGAATGCAATTCCCAACACTCGCTTGAAGGTTACCTTCATGTGCTGTTTGTCCTTTCAGATGTTCGGGTCATGCAATGCGATCACCCGAATCGATCACATTGCATATCGAGTGGCGAGAGTCTGCCTATTTAGGTTAGAGAAATCAATCATCGAAAGTGTTCGTCATCCGGACCGGGTCACTCCTTGGTCAGGTAACGAAAACTTTATAAATTCAGAACTCGTCAGTAGTAGACCGGACTAGTTCGCGATGAGATCAGTGGTGAACTCGTTGATCTTCCTGCCACCACTCTCTTCCACGACGATCACGTCCTCTACGCGAACACCGACTCGGCCAGGCCAGAAGACGGAGGGTTCGATGGTGAAGGTCATGCCGACTTCGAGCGGAGTGTGATCCTCCTCGGAGATGTATGGGAACTCATGGACATCAAGTCCGATGCAGTGACCGGTTCGATGACGGAACCAATCACCATAACCACCTTCGACGATGACATCTCTCGTCGCCTTATGAACCGCAGAGGCCGCAACACCTGGCTTCACCGCAGCGATTCCTGCAGCCTGTGCATCCATCACTAACTTGTAGACCTTCTCGTATTCAGGAGTGGGATCTCCAACATAGATGGTCCGTCCGAAATCAGAGCAGTAGCCATCGATCACGGAACCGAAGTCAAAGGAGACTCCCATTCCGTCGACAAGTGGGTTACTCGTCCTTCGATCCGAAGCATCACGCGTGTTCTTCGGTCCCATCGACCAGACCGCGGTGTCAAAGGACTCCGTCTTCGATCCAAGATTGTTCATCTGGAAGTTGATCTCACTCTTGAGATCAAGTTCAGCGGTGCCAGATAGGACACGACCTTTCACGTTATCAAGGACTCCATCGACAAGATGACAGGCCTTGGTCATCAGCGCGATCTCTTGCGGTGTCTTGATGCGACGAAGTCGGTTGATCACTTCTTCCGCATTGACGATCTCAGCATTGGGAAAGATCTTGATCAGGTTCATCATCGTCTCACTCCATGTGCGAGCGGAGACCGCGATGCGCTTGACCTGACCGTAACTCTGAGCGACCTTGGAGAACTTCGCGTAGGCATCATCAAGTTCGGAGATGTTGGTGGTGTTGGTATCGACACCATTTGGCGAATCGAACTCGACGATCATGCGAGGAAGGACAAAATGAGGATCGAACTTAGGATGAAGGAACGCACCAGCGACCCAGTGGTGGGTGTAAGCCACGTTTCCGAAAGTGACGACGCGTCGCTCGGTGCCGGTGAGGTAATCGAGATCCGCAGAGTGCTTCGGAAGGAAGATGAGATCGATCCCTCGCTCCTCCATCAAGGCATAGAGTCTCTGACGGCGTTCCTTGTAATCGAACATCACTTCCTCTTCTCTAGGTCCTTCTCTTGATCTCAAGTACTTTCAGATATACCGACGATTAGTGCGCCATCGGCAATTCATCTTCATGGTTATGAACCAACTGCCAACCCTTGTCGAACTTCTTCCAGACTCCGGTATTTCTAATCTCTCGTGATGGCGCATCGGCGTAGACCACAGTGAGATAGTGGCGAGCAACCGCCATGTCGCCATAGATATTGATCACTGGCTCAGTGGCATCGATTCGCTCGACCTTAGGGCCACTTCCATCTTGCGGGCGGCGAGCTCGAACTTCGTTGAGCCCCTTGAGACCGAAAGCGAGATTGCGCTCATGTGAGTCCCAGACAGTGCAATCCTCATGGATGAACTGGTCGATCTTCGGGCGATTCTTCTCGATGAAGCCTTCGTACATCGTAAGGACACCGTTCCAGATATAGCGTTGATCGTCGTTCATCACTTGCTTCCCTTCGAAGTTGAACCTGCACGCGATCTACGTTCGTCGATCGCGACCAAGTCGCTGGCGTCGCCGAGATACTCCAGTCGCTGCAACGAGATCGGCACATTCCCGTTGAGCCATAGATAGTCATGGAAACCCTTGATGGTGAACTCCTCGCGGAACTTCTCGATCGCATCGGAGTAGAACTTGATGATCTGGGTCTTTCCGATCTGATACGTCAACGCCTGCCCTGGGCTCGAGGCGAAGAAGACTGCTTCGTCGTAGGCGGTGCCATGATCCATCGGCACCTTCTTCTCAAGGTAGGCGGTCGCAGTCGGGATATCGATCTCCCCTATTGCAAGATTGACATCGACGATCACGCGCATCGCTCGAAGCTTCATGAAGTTGTACATCAGGGTCTGCGAGTGTGGCGCATCATCGAAGAGCCCGGCAGCGAGCATCAATTCTTCGTTGTAGAAGGCGATTCCCTCGTTACTTCCGGAGTCGTAGTAGTGACGACGAAGGACCCTCGGGTGGCGCCACGAGATAGCGAGCTGTTGGTAATGCGCGCCTTCATGGACGATGCCAGCTCGGGTATCTCGAGCGTTGGCGATATAGAAGTACGGGAGATCAGCATGAGGAGTCGGTACATAGGAGTAGCCATCCTCGTCGACTCGCGATGGGCCAGTGAGATCATCAGTGACACCAAGCCAACGGATCGGAATGAGGTAAGGGGGAATCGGTGCATTGAGATAGTGCTTTAGCGTCTCTGGCTGCGAGAGGATTCCCTCCCCCTCGTAGAACTCTCGAACGCTCGCTTCCGCTCGCTTCTCATTGGCAACTTGCTCATCAGCGCTCTGTGGAAGTGGAGTGACAGGCTTCTTGCGATGCTTGTTTCGAGAGAGTGATTCGAGCGTGACGGCTCGTTCCCACTCGATGAAACCAACGGCGCGCATCTCCTCAGGTGAATATGGAACCAGGGCGATGTTGTCGAAGAACCACTGATACATCTCTCGACCGATCGCCTTGATCGGCGCCATCGAATCCTTAGATCCAACCAACCACTCGCGATAAGTGACGAAGGCGGAGATCGCTTTCTCGCTCCGATCGGTGAGTTCGGCTCCTAGATCAGAAGATGCCTTCGGTAGAAGATGTGAGATCACTTCGCGAATCTGCGGTTCGATCTTCTGAAGGAGTTCTATCGCAACCTCGGCATAGGCCTTGATCGCATGGCCTTCGAGATTCTCGCGACCCTCGGCGAGGATCCGAGGCGTCTCGGCCAAGATGAGTGAGACCTCACGAAGAGCCGCTTCTGTCACCTCAAGCGGAAGGAGATGGTCAAAGAGAACACCGATGCTCTGATCGATGTAGAAGCGAGGTTGCTCCTGCCAAATGCGGATATGGTCAAGTTCCCAGAGCGCGCGATGGATCGCACTACCGATCAATCGGTACTCGACATAACTCTCTACATCCACTTTCGGAGAGGTCGCACTTCCGGCATCGATACCTTCAAAGTGCTCCAAGAAGGCACGAACATCGCTGCGATAGCGTGCGACATCATCCTTGCTCCAGTGTGGAGTCCAACCTTTTGGACGTTCGATACGAGGAATGTCATCATGCGAGCGCGGTTGTTGGAGTCGGCGCCAATCCCAGAATTCTTGACCGAGTTTGGCAATCTCACTCGCTACAGACATCGTCACTCTCCATGCTTCCACTTAATTCCAACTTAGTTTGAACTCTCTTTGAAGACGACTGAACGCGGCAACTCTATCTAGAGAATGGATGCTGGGAATAGAGGCTAGGAAATGGATAAAGAAGTGGATAAGGAATCCGAATAGCGAACAGATGAGATTGCTTACCAATCAGGCTTTAGCTTTGGCCTTCCATTGAGATATTGATTGGGCCACGCGATGGTCAACTCATCGGCTGGGATCAGGTCCTTGAGTTCCATCGCCGCATTGAGCGCCCAATTGGGATTACGAAGGAGTTCTCGCCCGAGCATGATGGCATCGGCCTCACCTCGGGTCACGATCTCATTGGCAATCTTCGCATCTGTGAGAAGTCCGACTGCTGCGGTTGGGACTCCACTCACCTCGCGAATCTCTTTCGCAAATGGCACTTGATATCCAGGACCAATCGGATAGGTGACATCCGTCTTGATTCCACCTGAGGATGCATCGATCAGATCGACGCCGAGTGGCGAGAGTTCCTTAGCAAGCCTGGCGCTATCCCCCACGCGCCATCCACCCTCGATCCAGTCATCTGCAGAGAGGCGAAGAAAGAGTGGATGCGACGCGGGCCAAACCTCGCGAATCGAAGTGGCGACTTCTTTGACGAATCGGGTGCGATTCTCGAAGGCGCCACCATATTGATCACTTCTCTTATTGGTGATCGGTGAGAGGAAAGAATGGACGAGATAACCGTGGGCTCCGTGAATCTCGACTACATCAAAACCAGCGCTGAGGGCATGGGATGCGGCCTTGCGATAGTCGGCGATGATCGACTTGATCTCATCTAGCTCAAGTGCATGAGGTGTCGGGAGCTTTCCGAAGGCGACCTCAGATGGAGCCATCGGATGCCAGCCACCGGCAGCAGGTGGAACGTAATCCTGACCCTGCCAAGGAGATGTCGTCGAACCCTTCTGACCTGCATGCCAGAGTTGAATTCCGATCTTCGAGCCTTGTGAATGCACGAAATCAACGATCCGACTCCAGGCCTTTGCTTGCTCGGAGTTCCAGATACCGGTATCCATCAATGTAGAACGACCTGTCGGCGAGATCCCACTCGCCTCGGTCATCAAGAAGCCGACTCTTCGGATCGCATACTGGGCCAGATGAGCAAAGTGCCAATCATTCGGCATCCCATCGACCGCCGAATACATGCACATTGGAGAGAGCCATATCCGATTTGGAATGGTGAGTTCTCGGATCTTCATCGGCGAGAAGAGATGCGGCATGCCGGCACTCTACTAGCCGAATGTCAGCGAGAAGAAATACCTACGCGCGCTTATATCCTTGAGGACATTTCTTGGTTTTTGCCGCCACCTTCTTCGTAACGCTTCCGCGCACACACGTTATGAACTTCTTGTTCTTCTTCACGGTTTCAACTTGTTGGGCAGGCTCTGGGGTGGCCTTCGTCTCAGTTTTCACTACCGACTCGGTCTCTTGACTCAACTTCACTCGAAGCGTTGGTGCGGAGAAGGTGAATCCATATGCCCCCAAACGGAGCAAACCACCTGATTCGGAGATAGTCGTCGCTGCCACTTGGTTGACTCCCTCCTCAGAGACTATGGAAACCGACGCTTTGATCGGCGCGTTGGAGAAACCATAAACACAGCGAGCGATATCGGTGCGCATCACCAAGTCATAGGTACCCTTGAACTCGGATCCATCATCCAAGAAGTGTGGAGCCAAGACCTTGTAATCCAAACTACCCTCCACTGCGTTGAAGGTGGGTGGACCGGGCAAATAGGTTGTCGCATTTGTGCTCACGATTCCAACCAATTTATCTGAAGGAGTCTTACAGCTTCCCGTAATGTCTCCATTGATTGTTCTCATCGTCCAGGTGCTCACTTGAGAAGCCGAGCGATCTTGAACGATTTGGAGCCAGTGCGTCAGTTCCGTCATACCTTCCGCGCTATATGATGGGCTCCGCAAGACACTGATCCAATCTTGTGGGCCACAAGGCCCTCCTCGCGAAGCAGAGTTCTTACATCCATATCCCTCACCCATATTGAGATAAAAGGGATCCATAGAATCGTAGAAATTCTTCAACCCTGCCGGAGCCTCTGACTTCTTCACCCAGCCATGAATTACCGGAACGGTGACCGACTTACCCTTGACCGAGAGCAACTGCTCTGATGCAGCATTGGTGCTGATCTCGGCATCAACGTCGCTGATGCGACCATGGAGCCATCCACCCACTTGAGTGCTCAGCCGCAGCGAGAGTCCAATTTCAAGGTCCTTAGGCGCAAACACTGGCATGGCACATTCGGTGCCAGTGGTCTGTACGCCGTAGCAGTTCGTGGATTTGGAGCCACTATTGATCCCGAGAGCTGAGTACCTTGCCGGGTCGGTTGCTTGTTCGTACATCGGAAAGTTGCCATTGATCAATTCCACTGGCCAGATGGCAATCTCAAGGGAGTTGGTTATGAACTTGGCCTGGTCAGGCATCCGCAGTCCATCCACCACAGCGGAGATGAGATAGGAGCTTCCCTTCTCATGAGCTGCTTCAGGGATACGAACCAAGAATGTGCTTCCGGAGCTAGGAAGGTTGTACTCCTTTCCGCCCTTGAAGGATTCTTTTCGAGGAAGCGGGAAATATCGATCGAAAATGACATTCAGTTTTCTGCCATTGACCTCTGCAACAACTTCTTCGATGCAGTCAGTCTTGTAGTCGACACACATTCCCAGCGGTGCTTGGTACTTTTGAAATTGACTCGAAGGACATTTCTCGGATGGATACGTCTCGCAAAGGGCTACCGTGAGGACAGTTCCGACTCCAATCTTGTAATTGTCTGCCGAAAAACTCATCAGGTTTGGATTAGCGAATTTGGCATAAGACTCTGTGATGCCACCACCCAAGATTCCCCAATGAGCCTCTTCACTCGGAGCAGGTGACGGTGTCCAATTTGCATTCGCTGGAACAAGGCCCATAAAGAGCAGTAGAGAGACTATTGGCGAGAGGAGCCGCTTCATCTCCAAATGATATGCGCCAAGAGTGGCTTCACATCGGTGTCCTCGAAATTCGGCAAGGCATCATCTCCATCCGCGCCAGCCAGCAACAAAACCGCTATCAAATCAGATGGAACCTTGTGAGATGCTTGGCTCTACAAGACGTCTGAAGAGTCACCTCACGATGGATAGGAGATCGAGATGGCGTTCAACAACAAGGATCTGAAGGAAGTCGGTGCGCATGTCGTATCTGCAGCCGATGAGTTGGCACGGGTACTTGCTCCGACAACATCGAAGGACTGGGAGCAACTCACTCCAGATCTCGCTTGGACACAAGTGCAGACTGCGGTGCACACGATGAGAGCGTGCCTTGAGTATTCCTACCAAGTTGTCGGTAAGAAGCTTGACACCTACCAACCCGTCCTCTTCGAACGAAAAGAGGCAGCCACTCCTGCCGACTATTTGATGATGATCCCGACAGCAGCGCGCGTCCTATCGAAGGTTGTCGCAACTGCCTCTGCGGACGATCGCGCTTGGCACGCCTACGGTGAATCTGATCCCATCGGATTCGCGGCAATGGGAGTTGTTGAAGTGAGCGTGCATACCTATGACCTTGCGAAAGGTTTTGGAATCGAATTCACACCTTTGCCTGAACCGAGTGAATTTGCGATCACTCGACTCTTCGCCGATACCGTCGAGACTTCGCCTCAATTCAATGACGAGAGTTGGGGTAAGAGACTTCTCTGGTACGCAGGTCGTATCGAACTCGCTGGCCTTTCAAGGCGCGAAGGTTGGAAGTGGAACGGGCGCGTTCGCTAGTTCGCCCTCTCCTTTCGCCACAGCCTTCCGCCGAAGAGAAAGAAGAGGATAGAGACTGCCAAGAGAGGCAGAATCATCGCGATGAAGTCCTTGGCGGAGGCACCCTCAATTGAATAACCGAGGATCGGCGGGAACATGAACCCACCGCCCATCACTGCGAGCATCATCAATGTGGTTCCTCCTGGAAACTCGGGCGTCTTTCGCGCGACCCAGCTTGAGGAATTGGGGAAGATGGGTCCCAGAAAGAGACCAGCGATGATGAGAGCGACGAGTGGGAAGGCGTGACTGCCCCAGGAGATCGCAAGAGGAATGGCGGTGAGCGTGACCGCGAAGAGCGCTATGGCTTCCGCCGATGCCTTTGTTGAGAGCCAGACACCAAGGAATCTTCCTGCGGTGAAGAGAAGATAGAAGACGGAACTAAAGAGAGTCCCTTGCTCCAGGGAGAGACCTGAGTTGACCGCAACGGTGGGTATCCACGTTCCGATCGAGTTCTCAACTCCTGAGTAAAAGAAGACACCGAGAATGACCAACAAGAGCGGGATGGGCTTATGAGAGCTCTTGCTCCCCTTCTCTCGCTTAGCAAATCTCCACGCCGCGTCGGGGTAGACCCATGCCGTGATGACTGCAGCGATGACCGATCCCATCACGATCACAGGGATACGATCCGAACCAAGGATTGCAATGGTCAATGGTCCAAGGAGCGCACCCACACCGGTTGCTGCGCTGACTACATTCATCCGAAAATGCGATGCATTCGCAGATCGCGTGACCAAGAAGAGGAATGCGATTCCGATCCCACCTTTTCCGAATCCACCAATTGCGGCGAAGATCGCCATCAAGAGCGCAGTTGGACTCAAGAAGATGCCGGTGAATCCGATCAAACTCAGCAGAAGTCCATAGCGGATGAACCACCGAAGATCGCGCGACTTTCCAAACGCTTGAACGGTGAGCGTTCCAAGGAGAGTATGGAAGAGGTAGATGCCAAAGATGACACCCATCGTGGAGATCGGCACTCCGATCTCTTTCGCAAGCCACGGCACGATCGCTCCCCAGCAGGTGCTGGTAAAGCCCATCAACGTAAAGGAAATCGTGACTTTGGCGAAGCCGACCTTCGATAGATCTTTCGGCTCGCTCACATCCCCAACCCTAACAAGAGCGAGGTAGTGAAGTTGGAGATTGGGGTTAGATGACGAAAGTTCCTACGAAATCCTTCTCTGCCTTCGCCGCCACATCACTCGTCACGATGCTGTTCGCCCCGATCTTGGCACCATCACCGACAGTGACTGCGCCCAAGATGCGAGCCCCGGATCCGATGATGACTCGATTTCCGATTGTTGGGTGACGCTTTCCACGATCTTGGGAACGTGCTCCCAGAGTCACATCGTTATAGATAATCACATCATCACCGACGATCGAAGTATAACCGATCACGACTCCCATTCCATGATCGATGAAGAAGCGCCGACCGATCCGTGCCCCGGGGTGGATCTCGATTCCAGTCTGCCTACGGATCTGATTGGCATAGATCCGCGCAATGAGTCGGAGTTTGTGGCTCCACATCCAATGCGTCACTCGATGCGCCCAGATGGCATGAAGACCTGGGTAGGTAAGGAGTACCTCTAGCCGATTCCTCGCCGCCGGATCTCGCTCAAGAGCGTTATCGATATATTCGAGGATGCGGGCGAGCACTTGGATCTTCTTCATCATTGTGGAACTCATTGGTCCATCAGATCCTTGTAGAGGATGGTGGAGAGATAGCGCTCACCGAAGGAAGGGATGATCACGACAATCGTCTTCCCTCTCATCTCACTTCTCTTTGCTACTTGCAGCGCAGCCCAGAGCGCAGCTCCAGCTGAGATACCAGCGAGATTGCCTTCTTCTGCCGCAGCGCGACGCGAATAAGCGACCGCATCATCAGCCTCCACATCGATCACTTCGTCATAGATCTTGGTATCGAGGATCGGGGGAACGAAGTTCGGGCCGATTCCTTGGATCGGATGACCGCTTGGCTTTCCACCGTTGAGTATCGGCGACGCCGCTGGCTCCACTGCGAAGATCTTGATCGAGGGCTTGCGCTCCTTGAGCACCTGACCAATTCCGGTGATCGTGCCACCCGTTCCGATTCCTGCGACAACCGCATCGACGGTGCCATCGGTATCGCGCCAGATCTCCTCGGCAGTGGTCTTGCGATGGATCTCAGGGTTGGCCTCATTCTCGAATTGGCGCACCAGGACCGCCCCTTCGCGTCCCAACTCCTCGGCCTTGGCGATTGCGCCCTTCATTCCTTCGGCAGCCGGAGTGAGGACGAGCTCTGCACCAAATGCTCGAAGAAGAGCTCTGCGCTCCTTCGACATCGAATCCGGCATGGTGAGGATGGTCTTGTAACCACGGGCTGCCCCCACCATCGCGAGAGCGATTCCAGTGTTACCCGATGTCGCTTCCACGATCGTTCCGCCAGGTTTCAATTGGCCACTCTTCTCCGCGGCATCGACCATAGCGATGCCGATTCGATCCTTGACTGTGCTGGTCGGGTTGTAGAACTCCAGCTTCGCCAAGACCGTCGCTTCCGAGCCCTCTGTCATTCGGTTGAGTCGGACCAGCGGGGTGTTTCCAAATATCTCGGTGATGTCGTTATAGACCTTCATCTTTGACTCTCTCTTCTCTCTCAATTCACGCTTTCTCGATCTGATTCCTAGATTCTTCATGTGACAGGGATTCTTCATGTGACAAGCAAATGAGACCCGCGCTTCGCGATCATCTCTTTACCTTTGAGAATGAGTGGTTGAGAGAGAAACGAGCGCTAGATCGAAATGACTAGCAACAAGAGGCTGTGCCGACGCGACCGAAGTCGATGATGCGACGTCGCGTGAAATACCAAGTCGGCAACGAAGACATGGTACGTATTCTCGCTGGCGAGATTCCTTTTCGCTACTCGCGAATCATTCGCAAATATCGTGAGCTCTTAGATCTGCTCTCGCCATGAGGAGGTCAGTGGAAGCCTTCGATCCTTACCGAATGCGAGGTTTGAGACCTTGGTCCCCGGCGGATATTGCCTTCTCTTGTACTCAGCCCGATCGACGAGGGTTATCACGCGCCCCGCAAGTTCCTTGGCAAAACCAGCGGCTGTGATGGCATCGATCGATCCATTGGCCTCGATATAGATGGTGAGGATCTGGTCCAGGATCGGATAAGGCGGAAGCGAATCGCTATCGCGCTGGTCGGGCCGCAGCTCTGCGCTTGGCTCCTTGGTGATCGAGTTCGATGGGATCGGAGGCGTGGATCCTTCGCCCTCTGCATATTGATTGCGCCACTTCGCCAAACGCCAGACATCTCCTTTAAAGATGTCCTTGATTGGCGCGAACCCACCCACGGCATCGCCATAGAGAGTCGAGTAACCGACCGCCAACTCGGACTTGTTTCCAGTCGCCAGCACCAAATGCCCATGTTGATTGGAGAAGCCCATCAAAGTCGTACCGCGCACCCGCGCCTGGACATTCTCTTCCGCGAGGCCCGTCATCTCGACTGCAGCACGGAATGCATCGACCATGGGTTGGATCGCAACAACATTGAAGTGAATGCCGAGATTGATCGCCAATTGCTTGGCATCTTCGAGGGAGTGTTCGGATGAGTACTTACTCGGCATCGCCACCCCGTAGACATGCTCCGCACCGAGGGCATCGACGGCGAGGGTGGCTACGAGAGCGGAGTCGATTCCGCCAGATAGCCCAAGGATTACCGATTGGAAACCATTCTTCGCCACATAATCTCGAAGCCCCATGACGAGGGCCGACCAAACTTCCGCTTCATCTTCAAGGCGCGATGCGATTCCAGGTACCAACTTCTCGTAAGGAGGAAGCGGTCCATCAGTGAGAACGAGGTCAGGAACCGAAGAGTTCGCCCTCAGATCGAGATCGACAACCATCAAGCCATCTTCGAACTGCGGCGCACGAGCGATGACTCGTCCAGCGGCATCGACGACTATCGAATCCCCATCAAAGACCAAATCGTCCTGACCACCTGTCATGTTGACATAGCAAAGTGGCGCACCGATCTGAAGGGAGCGACGAGAGACGAGAGAGAGCCTCTGATCATCCTTATTTCGCTCATAAGGGGAACTATTGATC
>JBJTGO010000246.1:0-1329 GCA_046093985.1 Actinomycetota bacterium | reverse complement strand
TCTTCGCTCATCGGGGTTCTAGTTTCCATCGCGCTGAACAGAGTCGAGAGTCATTCATCGCCGCGATCGAAGAAGGCGCCGATGGCATCGAAAGCGCTGTCCGACTCACAGCAGACGGCGTCGCCTTCTGTTGGCATGACCGCGATCTCTCCCGACTGACCAAGAGTCATCTACCGATATCGAAGATCACGAGCAGTGAACTCAAAGCAATGGAGATTCTCGATCCCGCGGACCCACTCTTAGGAAAGAAGGAGCGACGAGGAACTCCGATCACTCTTGAGGAGCTCGCAGCTCTTGCTGCAGATGCGAAGAAGCGATTGCTTATCGAGACAAAGCACCCCGTCCTCACTGGCTCCGCAGTTGAGGAGGCGGTAGCGCAGATCATCAAACGCTTCAACATTGAAATCCATCTGATGTCATTCTCTTTCACGGCGGTATCACGCGCGATGCGGTTGATGCCAGAGTTCGAGCATGTGCAATTGCTTCAACACTCACAACTCATACCTCTGGCACAGAGCAAGATCATCGGTCTCGATATCGAGTTGATCAGAAAGGATCGAACTCTCATTCCTTCACTCATTGCGAAGGGCAAACGCCTCTTCGTTTACACCGTCAACGATGACGATGAGTTTCGTCAACTTGCCAGTGAAGGTGTCGAGGGGATCATCACTGATATTCCTGCACAAGCGAAGAGAGTGCTCGGCTACCCTTAGTCAGTGGCTCGATATGCATTCTTAGGTCCGCAAGGCACCTTTACTGAAGCTGCCCTTGAAGGGATCACATCGAGTGATGACAGAAGAATCCCTTATGCCAATGTAACCGCCACCCTTGATGCGGTAAGAGCTGGGGAGGTGGATTTTGCTTTGGTTCCAATTGAGAACTCAGTCGAAGGTGTCGTTGCGCGAACTTTGGATGAATTGGCGATCGGAGAGCCTCTAGTCATCGTCGCTGAGAGCACGATTCCAGTGAACTTTGCACTCGTCACCAAAGAGAGCGTTGAGATTACCCAGATTGCAACCCATCCCCACGCAGAGTCGCAATGTCGAAAGTACATCGCAAAGAACTACCCGCACGCAGAGATCATCCCTATGCCTTCTACGGCAGCTGCGGCAGAGGCAGTCTCTCGCGGTGAGTATCACGCGGCGATCACTTCACGATCCGCGGCTACACGTTACGGCCTTATCGTCGTAGAAGATGAGGTGGGAGATGCAAAGGGTGCCGAGACTCGATTCGTCCTCGTCTCTCGCCCGGGGAAGATCCCTTCTCCTTCGGGCCATGACCGCACATCCCTTGTCGCCTTCATCGGTGCTGATCACGCCGGAGCGCTCC
>JBJTGO010000245.1:0-2251 GCA_046093985.1 Actinomycetota bacterium | reverse complement strand
CAACTGCCTTTGGTATCACTCAACTCTCAACCGGTGTCGCAAATAAGGAGGCGCTCCGCTCCGCACTCGCAGTCACACTCCTCTTGGGTGCGATCGGATACTTCCCGATGCAGTGGGTCTTGGAACTCTCCAATAAGGCCTTGATGTTCCTAGGGCTCTTCACGCTTGTCCCGCTCCTTGGCTTCATCGCTTCTCGTATCTTCGCTCGTGTGGATCAAGGCCCTGTCATGCGAACCGCGACCATCAGTGGTTATGTGGTCCTCTTCCTCCTCTTCCTGGATCGCTTGATGCAGGCCTGGCTTCCTTATATGGAAAACGATGCGGTCAACTTCCGTCCAGTCCCGACCATCGGACAGTCCAAAGCCGAGCTCACTCTCTACGGGGATGTGAATTGGTGGGTCGGAACTCTCGATGTCATGGTCCACTTGATCCTTCCGACCGTGGCGCTCACCTTGGTTTCATTCGCAGGTTACATTCGCTACTCGCGCGGCACACTCCTTGAGGTTCTCAACCAGGATTACATCCGCACCGCTCGCGCAACAGGATTGACTGAGCGCACCGTCGTCATGCGTCACGCATTCCGTAACACGATGATCCCGCTCACGACCATCATGGTCGCTGACTTCGCCGGTATTGTCGGTGGTGCGATCATCACGGAGCGAGTCTTCGGTTGGACCGGTATGGGAACTCTCTTCAACAAAGCGATCACGGGTTTCGATCTTAATCTCTTGATGGGTGTCTTCTTGGTGACAGCAACACTTGCCGTCCTTGCAAACTTGATCGCAGACCTTCTCTACTCAGCCCTCGATCCACGAATTCGTGTCGGAAGCGGGAAGTGATCCATGAGCGTAGATAAAGAAGTCATGCCTGGTGATAACGAGGATGCAATCCGCAACAAGGAGACAGAGGGGCTAAGCCAGAGCCAGATCGTCCTCCGTAGGTTCGTCCGCCACCGCGCTGCGATGATCTCGGTCTTCGTCCTCCTCTCCATCTTCGTCCTCGTCTTCTCCGCCCTCGATTTCTCGCTTGGCCCGATCCAGATCCCAGGATGGTGGAAGTTCTCCTATCTCGACACCCCAGAACTTCGCTTTGAAGATTGCCCAGGTGGTGTGACTGGTTGTCCGACTCTCGACATGATCCCGTTCCTTGATGGTGATGGCATCGTCGTGGGTCAACATCCATTTGGCCAAGACAATATCGGGCGCGACTATTTCGCACTCGTTATGCGTGGTACGCAACGCTCTCTTCAGGTGATGATCATCATCGGCTTCATCGCTGCTGTGATTGGCACCGTGGTCGGTGCCCTGGCCGGCTATTTCCGCGGTTGGATCGACGCGCTCTTGATGCGCTTCACCGACTTCATCATCGTCATCCCTGCCATCATCATCGGCTCTGTCATCGGTTACCACATCGGAAATCTCGGTGCGATCTTCCTCGCCTTCTATCTTGGCCTCTTCGCCTGGACCGGTCTCTCGCGATTGGTTCGTGGTGAGTTCTTGACCCTGCGCGAACGCGAGTTCGTCGATGCTGCCCGAGTCGCTGGAGCCAGTAACCGCCGCATCATCTTCAAGCACATCCTGCCCAATGCGATCGGCGTCATCATCGTTGCAGTGACGCTCTTGATGGCCGGTGCCATTCTTCTCGAAACGGCGCTGAGCTACCTTGGCTTCGGTGTCACATCGCCAGATGTCTCACTCGGTCTGATCATCAGTCAGTATCAAGAGTCTTTCGTCACTCGTCCGTGGCTCTTCTGGTGGCCAGGCTTTTTCATCATCACCATCGCGCTCTGCATCAACTTCATCGGTGATGGGTTACGTGATGCCTTCGACCCACGCCAGCGACGAAAGCTCTCCATCAAAGACAAGTTGAGCGGCAAGCGCGCAGCAGATGTCGAGGGATCGACCAAGTGATCACTCTTGAGAAGCAGCCCCTAGAGGGCTATATCGATGCCGATCATGACGGCGAGAGCCAGGATCGCTCCTTGAATGGAAGTGTTCTTGCTGTATCGACTCTCGATGCGGGTCGGGGCAGATTCTTTCTCGAAGCGTTGTTGACGCAATCTGGCGATCGCCGCGGCTTGGCCGGAGTGACTTCGTGGCGAATCACCGGGGCGAAGCGCAGCCTCGTGACTGATTCCAACTCCACGAAGGTCGGACGGGTGGATCGATCTCGAGTGGTAGCGACCAGGAGCGGGAGCGGCGAAGGCGTAGATCGTCTCGGTCGGCTTTCGGTGCCAGGGGAGCTTGATCTC
>JBJTGO010000244.1:0-12817 GCA_046093985.1 Actinomycetota bacterium | reverse complement strand
CGCTTCATGCTCGCACCGCTGCGCAGTATTACGACGGTGAAGCAGATTGGTCGAAGATCGCTGAATTAGTGGAGTTCATGAAGCCCTGGGGAATACCCGTTCTTGGCAATGGCGATATCTGGTCGGGTGAAGACGGACTTCGAATGGTCCGAGAAACAGGATGTCACGGCGTCGTTGTCGGTCGTGGTTGCCTTGGTCGGCCGTGGCTCTTTGCCGATCTTGTCCGTGCATTTACCGGCAGGCAAGCGCGGCCACTACCGACGCTCTCTGAGGTGAGCGATGTGATCTGGCGTCACGCGCATCTACTCCGTGACTACTTCGACGATGAGTTCCGAGCCTGTCGAGACTTACGAAAGCATATGGCTTGGTATCTCAAAGGCTTTCGTGTCGAAGGTGGACTCCGTCCGCAATTTGGCATGGTCGCTTCGCTTGCCGAACTGCGGTCACTCTTGGATCAACTTGTCGATCAACCATATCCAGAGGCGATCGGTGATGCGCCTCGAGGGCGACGCTCCCATGCTCGTGCAGTCACACTGCCTCAAGGTTGGCTTGATGATGCGATGGAGGCTCGTGAGGATCTCGTCGGTGCGATGAGTAGCGCTGGCGATGAGGGCGGATCCGGCGGCTGAGATGTTCCTCATCAAGTTCTTCTTTCGAGCAGTGATTTTCCTTCTCTTGCTCGCCCTCATCATCCCGCTCTATTTCTTTGGCAAGACCTGGTGGAGCGCGCGAGAGTATGCAAAGGACTATGACCTCACCCAAGTCGCCTTCGATGTCGCATCACATAGCGCTGAGGTGATCGTCGTACTCGGAGCTGCTCAATTCGATGGTCGACCTGGGCCAGTCCTCACAGCGCGGTTGAAGACGGCGCGAGATGGGTATGTGAAGAACTTGGCTCCTGCCGTGATGACTGTGGGGGATGGCGCACCTGGTGATCGAACGACGGAGGCGCAGAGTGGAAAGCGTTGGCTGGTTTCAGAAGGTATTCCAAAGTCGAGGATCATCGCAATCACAGAAGGGCGTGATACCTACTCAAGTACTCTCGCCTATACCGAGGCGATGAAGAGTCTTGACTTGGAATCTGCTCTCATCGTCACCGATCCCTATCACTGTCTTCGAGCAATCACGATGGCAAAAGATCAAGGCATCAATGCCAGGTGCCTTCCAACCGCCTATGGTCTTGCCAATATCGACAACTCCACGCTTCGCTATCTCACACGCGAGGCCGGCGCCTATCTCGCCTATGTGACCCTCGGTCGACGAGGGATCATCATCAGCGAGGAGACGATCGATGGACTCGTACCATGAAGTCATCGCTGATATCGATGGAAGATACAGTTAGGTGATCATGCAGGCGGGCTATAGCGCATCAGATCTCGCACGCTTTGTCGTCGATCCATCGAAACGGCCAGAGCGAAGTGAGTTCGCACGCGATCGCGCTCGAATCATCCATTCCTTCGCACTTCGTCGATTGGCGGCGAAGACACAAGTTGCGATCCCATGGGCAGATGACTTTCCTCGTACCCGACTTTCCCACTCATTGGAGTGCGCTCAAGTAGGGCGAGAGATCGGCAGCGCCTTGGGTGCAGATCCTGATCTGATGGACACCGCTTGTCTTGCCCACGACTTAGGTCATCCTCCCTTTGGCCATAATGGTGAAGATGCGCTCAACGAGATTGCAGAGAGTTGTGGCGGTTTCGAAGGGAATGCTCAGAGTTTTCGAATCCTCACTCGCCTGGAGAGTAAGAGCCGCGATAGCAGAGGTCGTTCGATTGGTCTCAATCTCACTCGTGCATCTCTCGATGCGGCGAGTAAGTATCCGTGGCGGAGAGAGCGAGGTAACCCGAAGTTCGGTCTCTATGACGACGACATCGCGATCTTCGAATGGGTAAGAGAAGGCGTCCCTGCGCGAGCCGTTGCGCTCGAAGCCCAGATCATGGATTGGTCAGATGACATCGCCTACTCGGTCCACGATTTGGAAGATGGGATCGTCACCGGAAAGATCGATGTCGCCTCGATCCTTCGTGAGCGAGATGAGATCGCTAGGAATCTTCGCGAACACTTCATCCCCGATGCGACCGATGAGGAGATTGAAGGTGCTATCCGAGCACTGACCGAGCTCTCCCTCTGGCCCAAGGAATTCGATCTCTCTCACGGCGACCTCTCGCGCCTGAAAAACTTGACCTCAGATTTGATCAGTCGATTCGCTAAGGCATCAGAGTCCGCCACTCGCGATCGTCATGGCGAAGGTCCGTTGACGCGTTACGGCGCCTCGCTCGTGGTTCCGCGCTCCTCGCGTATCGAAGTTGCTTTCCTCAAATCGATCTCTGCTCACTTCATCATCAATGCCGAGAGTTCTCAAGATCACTATGCGAAACAGCGTGGCCTACTCAAAGAACTAGTCGCTCGGATCCTTTTGAGCGCTCCCGCCACCCTTGAGACCTTCTTCTTGGAGGAGTGGCATGAAGCGAGTGATGACGCTGCACGCCTACGCGTCGTTCTCGATCAAGTTGCTTCCTTTACTGATCTTGGCGCCCAGAGGATGGCTCAACGACTAGGAATTCCTGCCATTAGGTCGGAGGATTAGTCGATGGCCGGGCGGATTCGAGAGAGCGATGTCGCACATGTTCGCGAACAGTCGCGGATTGAGGATGTCATCGGTGACTATGTCCAACTCAAGAGTGCAGGTGGTGGTCAACGCAAAGGCCTCTGTCCCTTTCACGATGAGAAATCACCCTCCTTCCATGTAACGCCGGCTCGAGGTTTTTATCACTGCTTTGGCTGTCAAGAGAGCGGTGATGTCATCACATTCTTGATGAAGATGGAGCACTTGAGCTTTACGGAGACGATTGAGCGACTCGCAGATCGACTTGGATATCACCTCACCTATGAGGAAGGTCGTTCTGGTGGATCACCGAGCGGTGAGCGCTCACGCCTCATCGCTGCCAACGCCGCCGCGGCTAAGTTCTATGCCGAGTCGTTGAATGGAGCAGAGGCAGCGCTTGCGCGCGAGTTCTTACAGTCACGCGGATTCGATCGCGATGCCGCAATCAAGTTCGGTGTCGGTTTTGCTCCAGATGAGTGGGATGGATTACGTAAAGCTTTGATCAAGGATGGGTTTACTGATCAAGAGCTTGCTCTTGCTGGGCTCACTAAAGAGGGACAGCGCGGCGCGATTGATCGTTTCCGCAACCGCTTGATCTGGCCGATCAAGGATCTCGGTGGTGATGTGGTCGGTTTCGGTGCGCGCAAGCTCGCTTCCGATGAGGAGGATCAAGGCCCCAAGTACCTCAACACTCCAGAGACTCCGATCTACAAGAAGAGCCAATTGCTCTATGGCATCGACATGGCGAAGAAAGAGATCGCAAAGACCAGGCGTGCTGTGATTGTCGAGGGGTATACAGATGTGATGGCGGCCCACCTCGCGGGAGTACAGAGCGCTGTCGCCACCTGTGGAACTGCCTTTGGCGATGATCACATTCGGATCCTTCGTCGCCTTTTGATGGATGATGATGCCTTCCGTGGTGAAGTGATCTTCACCTTTGATGGTGATGCCGCGGGTCAGAAGGCAGCGCTCAAGGCCTTCGATAGTGATCAGAAATTCGTCGCACAGACCTTCGTCGCGGTCGAACCTCGAGGGATGGATCCATGCGAATTGCGACAGAGCGATGGTGATGCAGCGGTCCGAGACCTGATTGCACGGCGCATACCACTCTTCGAATTCGCGATTCGATCCAAACTCAAGGAGTTCGATCTCAACCTCCCAGAAGGGCGCATCGCAGCCCTTTCCCAAGTAGTTCCTATGATTGCGAAGATTCGCGATACTTCACTTCGTCCCGAGTATGTCCGTTCGGTGGCACGTTGGATCGGTATTGAGATCGAACAAGTCACAAGTGCCCTGACAAGTGCTAGTAAGTCGTCACCACGGGCAACCGCTCCGCGAGCCGACGAAGTTTCGACACCTGATACGGGGGAGCGTCGCAATAGTTGGCGTCCTGATCCTGAAGATCCCCGCCTCGCACTCGAACGCGAAGTCTTGAAGGTAAGACTTCAACTTCCTGCCTACACTCGTGATTGGCGAAAAATCGAGGGTAATGCCTTCACACATCCTGCATATCAGCGGCTTCGTACCTTCATCGATAGACAAGTTGATCTACAACCAGTGACATTAGGTAATGAAGATGCACCCGAGTTACATTCCTTTGTTGCGGAACTTTCATCAGAACCTATTCGAACTTCGAAAGAGGGCACTGAAAGATATGTCGAGAGCGTCTTCGCTCGTCTTCGCGAAGTGGCACTTGGACGCACCATCGCGGAGATCAAATCCAGATTGCAGCGAATCAATCCAGTGGAGGAGGAGAGCAGTTACAACGAGATCTTCCAGGAGTTGATGACCCTGGAGAAGGAACGTCGTACCTTGCGAGATTTGGCGGTCGGCGAGATTTAGCCTAGAGTTCGCGCGAAGCAGTCCCCGATAGCTCAATCGGCAGAGCAGCCGGCTGTTAACCGGCAGGTTATTGGTTCGAGTCCAATTCGGGGAGCTCTCTCCCTATGATTCGCAGATGGCCCTCTACCGATTCCGAGTAGCGCTCCCAGATCGCCCTGGCTCACTGGGTGCTGTCACCTCGGCTATCGGTTTCGCTGGTGGAGATATCCGTGGTCTTGTTGTCCTCAGTAGTGAAGAGGGACGAGGCATTGATGACATCACGATTGCAGTTCCAGGTAACGACCCCAAAGATATGGTCGAGGTATTGAGCGCGATCCAAGGTGTTGAAGTCGTTTCAATCACGCCAGTGAACTAACTCTCTTCGATCCTCGAGCCTTCCTCCGCGGTTGCGATGAAGAATCGTGGCAGAGCAAACCCTCGTTCCCGAAAGCCCGAGGTGATCGCTGCTTCGGCCTGTGAGATCTTCGCGCTCTCAATCAATGCGATAGCACTGCCACCAAAACCCCCACCGACCATCCGTGCACCAAGTGCACCAGAGCTCTTGGCGATCTCGACCGCAAGATCGAGTTCAGGGCAGGAGACTTCGTAATCATCTCGAAGCGAGGCGTGGGATGCATCAAGGATTGCCCCGACCTTCGGGAAGTCGCGCTCCTCAAGAGCGGAAACCATCTCATGGACGCGTGAGATCTCAGTGAGAGCATGGCGCATACGTCGAAAGCCGACTGGATCGAGTGAGTTCGCGAAGAGTTCGAGTTGATTGAGGTCGAGATCTCGCATCGATGCGAATCCGAGTTGGCGAAGGGTTCGGTGGCAGGTATCTCTCCTCTCCTTGTATCCGCCGTCGACCAATTCATGGTGTGCCATCGTGTCAATGACAAGAATCGCAAGAGCATCAGGAGTGAGATCGAAGGGAACATCTTGGGTGGAGAGATCGACGCAATCAAGGAGTAAGGCATGGCCTTTCTTCGCCATGAGAGAGACGGCTTGATCCATGATGCCGCACGGCATTCCGACATATTCGTTCTCAGCGCGTTGCGCCGTTCGCGCAAGTGCTGGAAGGTCTAAACCGAGTTCGAAGAGATGGTTGAGACCGTACGCAAGAGAACACTCAAGCGCTGCAGACGATGAGAGACCTGCTCCTAATGGAACCTGGCCATCGACCTCGATCTCGAGGCCTACCTTCACGCGTTCGCCGACTCCCTGAGTAGTGGAGAGCGACCAGATGGTGCCGGCGACATAGTCGCTCCAATCGCCACGGCGATTCTGGGGGTGGATCTCATTGATTGAGAGCGTGATCTCATCCCCTTGTTGCCTTGATCGAATCCTCACCACTGGCTCATCGATCATGGTGATGACGACAGTAGTTCTTTCGCGAATCGCAAAGGGAAGGACCCAACCATCGTTGTAATCGATGTGTTCACCGATGAGATTGACACGACCTGGACTTGAAGCGACAAGAGAGCGACCAATGCTCGACATCTACTTACCTTCGAGTTTGACTTCGCGAAGCTGTGCTGCAGATTGTTCTGGTTTCATATCCATGATGAAAGCGCCCATCGCAGACTCAGAACCAGCCAAGTACTTCAACTTCCCGGGTTGACGTCTGACGCTTGTGATCTGCCAGTGGAGGCGAAGGAGATCCCTCCCTTTTCGCACTGGAGCCTGATGCCACGCCGCGATATATGCCATTTCGATACCGAAGACGCCGTCAAGTCGCTGCATTACCTCCTTAGCGATCGTTGGGAATGAGGCACATTGCTTCTCATCGAGTCCGACTAGATCTGCAACCGGTCGTAGCGGTGCCAGGTGGATCTCAAAGGGATATCGAGATGCCCACGGGACGTAGGCGACCCAGTCTTCGTTCTGAGCGATGATCCGAACCTCATCCTTGATCTCTCGGGCGACGATGTCATCCATCAAGACTCGTCCGGTGCGATCCTTATGGGCTTTCGCTACCTGCAACATCTTCTCGGTCCGGGGTGTGATGTACGAGTATGCGTAGATCTGCCCATGAGGATGGAAGAGGGTAACTCCGATCTCTTCGCCGCGATTTTCAAAGATGAAGATCTGCTCGATGAATGGCAATGTTGAGATTTCGGCAGTGCGATCTCGCCATGCGCTAAGGAGCGTTGCGATCCGACCTGTTGAGAGGTCCTTGAAGGATGTCGCGTGCTCTGCGGTGAAGCAGACCACCTCACACTTGCCGGCAGCATCGACGATAGGAGTTTCGATAGTGAGATCTTCTGGAAGTGACCATGCACCAGATGGTGGCCGAAGTGAAGGGAAGCGATTGTCGAAGACGACGACCTCGTAATCTCCCTCAGGTATCTCGCTCAGTAGCCCTGGTTTTGACGGACAGAGCGGGCAGAGCTCCTTTGGCGGTAGGAAGATCCGCCCTTGTCTATGGGCCGCCATTGCGACCCACTCATTGAGAAGCGGATCGAGTCGGAGTTCGCCGATCCCTGGCTGTTCTTCCTTCTCGCGTTGGTCGTTTGCAGTTCGCGACTGCTCTTTGGTGTCGTAGTAGCGAATAGTGCGACCGTCGGCCATCAATCGGTCTTGGCGAATGACATCTCGCTCAATCGGCACAGAGACGTTACTCATGAGGAGAGATACTCTACCCTCATGGCTTCCGACGCCACTTTCTCTAGTGCTGATTCCAGAGCTAATTCTCACACCAATCACATCGCAGTTATCACTGGTGGTGGAGCGCAGTTGATCGCTGAGGTGATTGATGGCGCGTTCGTCATCCATCACTGGGGTCGCGAGATCGCCTTTGACCCGAAGCGAGAGAGTGGATCACTTCGCACTTCGCGCTCTCAAGCGTTGGGTAATAGTCAATTCGATCAACAACTTTGGCCTGGCATCTTTCATGAGCATTCGCGTGGATTCCTCGGCTCACCTTCTCTCGAAGGACATCGCGATGGCAAGGATTGGTCAAGTAAGTTCTTTGTGAAGTCGCTCAAAGCAAGCAAGAGTTCGATCGAATTCCAAGCTCTCGATGAGGATCTCAATCTGGAATTGAAAGCGCTTCTTCGCCTGGATGAGTTTGGTCTCTTGAGAGTCGCCTGCACCTTGGTCAATCACGGAGATCCTTACACTCTCAATGCCTTGCGCTATTGGCTACCGCTCCCGGATCACGCGAAGGAGCGTCTTGATTTCTTCGGGCGATGGTCGAATGAGAGGCAACCGCAGAGGTCTGCGATTGATGTTGGGCTCTATTCGCGCGAGACACGTGAAGGTCGAAGCGGACATAACTTCACGGTCGGGCTCCTTGCGATGGCAGATTCGACGGACTTCCAGAGTGGCGAGGTGTGGTCAGTTGCCTTGGCGCATAGCGGGAATTCTCAACATCAGATCGAGAAGAGTTATGAGGGTGAGCAATCGATCGGCGCAGGGGAGATCCTCTTTCCTGGTGAAGTGATTTTGAAGCAGGGGGAGAGTTATCTCGCTCCTACTTTGATTGCTAGTTACTCATCTCTTGGTCTCGATGGCATCGCAGCGAATCACCATCGTTCACTTCGAGCCCGCCCGCACCACCCCAAGCGTCCTAGGCCGCTCACCCTCAATATGTGGGAAGCAATCTATTTCGATCATGACGAGCAACGGGTGCGCCGGATCATCGATGCCGCTGCCGAGGTCGGTGTGGAACGCGTCGTTCTCGATGATGGTTGGTTTGGCTCGCGTCGAAGCGATCGAAGTGGTCTCGGGGACTGGATAGTTTCCGCAGAGGTCTGGCCGCAAGGGCTGAAACCCATCGCAGAGTACGTCCGCTCACAAGGAATGGAATTCGGTCTCTGGTTTGAAGGCGAGATGGTCAATCCCGACTCAGAGCTCTACCGTGCCCATCCAGATTGGGTGCTATCTGTACCGGGAAGAGACCAACCGCTCTGGCGCCATGAACTTGTCCTTGATCTTGCGAAGAAGGAGGTCTTCGAGCATCTCTTCTCCAAGATCAGTGGAGTGATCCATGATGTCGGCGTCAGCTATATCAAGTGGGATCACAATCGCGTTCTTGTCGATGCTGGCAGTGACGGCAAACCGAGATACCGCGCCCAAGTAGAGGCGATCTATCGATTCTTTGACGCGCTCAAGGCGGCGCATCCGGGGTTAGAGATCGAATCCTGTGCATCAGGAGGAGCAAGGATCGACCTTGGCGTCATCGATCATGTCGATCGCTTCTGGACCAGTGATAACAATGATGCGCTTTCGAGGCAATCGATTCAGCGCTGGAGCGCACAGTTCATACCGCCCGAGTTATTGGGAACGCATATCGGTCCATACCCGAGCCATCAGTCGGGGCGAAGAACTCCGCTTTCGATGCGCGCTGCAACTGCGCTTTTCGGTCATGCCGGCATCGAGTGGGACATCACCGGAACGAGTGATGAAGAGCGGGCGCTACTGAAGGAATGGGCGAAGTACTACAGATCCAATCGCGAGTGGATGCACCGCGGCACTCTGATTCGTATTGATTATCCTGATGAATCGGCCCTCCTCTACGGAGTGGTCAGTGATGAGAAGAAGAGGGCGCTCTTCACATATGCCCAACTCACTCCGGCTTCCACTTCCTTCCCACAGACCCTTCGCTTCCGTGGTTTGGATGCGGCTCAGAGATATCGCCTTGCAGCAATCTTCCCCGCGGGAAGACCGCGAGAGATGGCCCATGGATCGCCGCCATGGTTTAGCGGAATCGAGATCTCAGGTGATGCCTTGATGGTGATCGGAGTGACCGCACCAATCCTCGAACCAGAGAACGCACTCTTGATCGAGATCGTCGCTATCTAATCTCACGTTACGCAGCTACTGCCAATCCAGAGTTCTCTCAATCGCCCGTTTCCAGGTGCGATGTCCGACGCCTGCCAGCGGTGAATCCTTCGCAGGATGCCATCGAGCGCTCTCTTTCCACTGCACCTTGAGTTCGTCGACGTCCTGCCACACTCCTGTCGCAAGACCAGCAGCGAAACAAGCACCGAGAGCAGTCGTTTCGTTGATTTGAGGACGGACCACATCGATTTGCATGATGTCGGACTGGATCTGCATGCAGAGCGAGTTCGCGGTGATGCCGCCATCAACTCGCATCTCGCGAAGCGCAACACCAGAGTCTTGTGTCATCGCATCGAGGACATCGCGCGTTTGGTAACAGATCGCCTCTAAGGTCGCTCGTGCGATATGGGCTTTGGTGGCAGCGCGCGTTAGTCCCACCATCACTCCTCGCGCATCACTTCGCCAATAAGGTGCGAAGAGC
Organism: Actinomycetota bacterium; assembly: GCA_046093985.1. Taxonomy (GTDB): domain Bacteria; phylum Actinomycetota; class Actinomycetes; order Nanopelagicales; family Nanopelagicaceae; genus SYAN01. Next base: position 3,125 of record JBJTGO010000244.1, on the reverse strand, counting down.
CCTGAGAAGGCAGGAACGAAGTAGACGCCCCCATTATCTTCGACGCTTGCTGCGAGCGCCTCGATCTCACTCGCGGACTCGATGATCCCGAGTTGATCTCGAAGCCACTGCACCGCAGAGCCTGTGACCGCTACCGAACCTTCAAGAGCGTAGATCGCAGGCTTGCCTTCGAACTGATAGCAGAGTGTGGTCAAGAGACCATGTCGTGACCGAACGATCTCTTCACCCGTGTTGAGAAGAGCGAAGTTCCCTGTGCCATATGTGGTCTTCGATTCCCCGCGCGAAAAACATGCCTGTCCCACCATCGCAGCCTGCTGGTCACCAAGGACTCCCGCGATCGCGACGGCAGATCCAAATGGACCGGCCGGGTCAGTCGTACCGAAGATGGAGATCGAGGGCTTGATCGTTGGGAGTATGGAGCGGGGAATGCTGAAGAAGGAGAGAAATTCATCATCCCAATCTAAAGTCTCAAGATTCATCAGCATGGTGCGTGAGGCATTGGTGACATCGGTGGCATGGACCGCGCCTGCGGTGAGTTTGTAGATAAGCCAAGAATCGATGGTGCCGACCAAAACCTGATCTGCTGAGAGATTGTGTTCGCGAAGGAGCCAGGCGATCTTGCTTGCCGAGAAGTAGGGCGCGATCGCAAGTCCACTCTTTGCCACCAGCGTCTGCTTCTCATGTTCGGTGAGGGCATCGAGGATCGGAGTTGTCCTTGTGTCTTGCCAGACGATTGCGTTGCCAACAGGCTTTCCGGTGGATCGATCCCAGAGCACAGTGGTCTCGCGTTGATTGGTGATTCCGATTCCAGCCAGGTCGCTTCCCGCAAGTCCTGCCTTCTTCAAAGCGCCCGTGATGACCTCACAACTTCGCTGCCAAATCTCCTCTGCGTCATGTTCCACCCATCCTGCTGTTGGCAGAATCTGTCGATGCTCCAATTGATGTTGAGCGATGAGCGATCCACTCCCATCGAAGATCATGAACCGGGTGCTTGAGGTTCCTTGGTCGAGTGAGCCGATGTATGGCATGCCGGTTATCCTAAGCCCGTGATGCTCCTCAATTCAGCCCTCAATCCGGAACAAAGAGGCGAGGATCTAGAAAGTCTCCAGCGCGATGAGTTCGACATCGTCGTCATCGGTGGCGGGGTAACAGGTGCAGGTATCGCTCTCGATGCGGCCAGCCGCGGTTTGGCTGTCGCTCTCGTGGAAGCCGCCGACCTTGCCTCAGGTTCGTCTTCGCGGTCGTCGAAGTTGATCCATGGCGGACTTCGCTATCTGGAGCAATATGACTTCAAGCTGGTCAAAGAGGCGCTTCGCGAGCGCGAGATGATGGTGACCACGCTTGCGCCTCACTTGGTCAAGCCGGTGAGTTTCATCTACCCACTGACAGAGAAACTCCGCGAGCGGACCTATGTGGGGGCTGGCCTCGCGCTCTACGACATCTTGCGTGGATTCAAGCGAGCACTGCCATGGCATAAGCACCTAGATGGTCGAACAATCGCAAAGATCGCACCGAGTCTTAGGAGCGATGTCGTCGCAGGTGGAATCCAGTATTTCGATGCTCAAGTCGATGATGCTCGCCACACGATGACGATCGCTCGAACTGCGAAGAAGTATGGCGCCAGGATCGTGACTCGAGCAGAGGTTGTCGATGTGTTGCGCACCGGAAAGCGAATCACCGGGGTCAAACTCTCCGTCGATGGTAAGAAACCATTTGAAGTCAAAGCGAAAGTGACAGTTCTCGCTGGCGGAGTCTGGACGACGGCGCTCTATGAGAAGTTCGATATAAAGCCCGGCTATCAAGTGAGGATGAGCAAGGGATCCCACATTGTGGTTCCTGGGGATGCGATCACCGCTGAAGGTGGCGTGATCATCAAGACCAATGTCTCGGTCCTCTTCATCATTCCCTGGTTCGGCAAGTGGATCGTGGGAACGACTGATACCGAATATCACGAGGATCCCAATTCACCCGTCGCCAGCGATGCCGATATCGATTACATCTTGGATCAAGCCAATCGCGTCCTCAAGCCGCGGCTGAAGCGAAGTGATGTGATCGGTGTCTATGCAGGTCTTCGTCCATTGATCTCATCGTCGCCTGATTCTCCGACGACCAAACTCTCAAGAGAACATATCGTCGATCGTCCGCAACCTGGATTTGTCAGCATCGCAGGTGGTAAGTACACGACTTATCGCGTGATGGCAGAGGATGCAGTCGATATCGCCTGTGCAGAGCTTCGACGGATCACACCAGATTCAGAGACCGCCAATCTTCCTCTCGTCGGTGCAGATGGTTACCTGGCGCTCCGTAATCGCCTTCCCGTCATCGCAGCGCAATATGGAATCAGTGAGGAGATCGCGACCCATCTCATCGATCGATATGGGACTCTGATGATCGAGGTTCTCGATCTCGGTAAGGCGGAGAAGTTGCTCGGTCAACTTGATCCGACACTCCCTTACATCAAGGCGGAGATTCGCTATGCAACCATCGCCGAGGGAGCGATGACTCTCTCCGACATCATGGATCGACGTACCCGTATCGGGATTGAGAGCGATGACCATGGACTTGCCGTCATTGAAGAGGTGGCTTTGATCGCAGGTAAGTCACTGGGGTGGAGCGCTGCAAGGCGACGGAAAGAGATCGAAGAGTTCAAGGAGCATGTCGCCGCAGAACGGATCGCTCTTCCTCGCTAACTACATTCTGATCTGACGTTTGCAACCATCCAGGGTCGGATTCTTGACCGCAGTTTTGGTTGCCTTCGGTTTGGGAGTGGGCTCCGGACCTTGAAGAAGTGAGAATTCGACCTTTGCCACATTCTTGGCATGTGTCTTGGTTGGATCCTTGAATCGAATCTCTCCGAAATGGATTCCTGCGGGATAACCTCGAAGTGAAATCGTGAACTTCCCACTGGAATCTCGCACTGTCGCTTGTTGGATCGTCACAGTGGAGGTATCGAGAGCCGGGTCTGGAATCAACTCCACACTTCCTGTGATGACAGGCTCTCCATTGGAACGTCTGACATCGACCTGAATCTCAACCTTCTTATCGGTCGTCGTCGATTGCACATTCGTGATGACTATCGTTGTCGATTCGTTGATGGGGAGGAGATCGCCTTCGAGTGGCTCCCA
>JBJTGO010000243.1:0-4272 GCA_046093985.1 Actinomycetota bacterium | reverse complement strand
ATTCTCTTCACTCAGGACGAACTCGCTGCCATAGGAAACCTTCTCGATCAATCGACTGGTCCTTCAGGTGAGGTCTATGAGTTGGAGCGCTACAACAATCGCCATCGAGGCATCATTCATACCAACAACAACTGATATCTCGCACCGTCAGAAAGCCAGTTTTGAGTGCGATGGAAGTGCCGATACCCTTACCTCTTGGCTCATTTGTCCCCATCGTCTAGGGGCCTAGGACATCGCCCTTTCACGGCGGTAACACGGGTTCGAATCCCGTTGGGGACGCAAGGGTTGAAGGCATATAGCCTTCTCTCCGGTTGGCCCAGTAGCGCAGTTGGTTAGCGCGCCGCCCTGTCACGGCGGAGGTCGCGGGTTCAAGTCCCGTCTGGGTCGCTATCTTTTTTGCCCATCGGCTGGGTAGCTCAGTTGGTACGAGCGCGCGACTGAAAATCGTGAGGTCGACGGTTCGATCCCGTCCCCAGCCACTTCCTCAGTCAATAACTAGATCAAGCCTTCTTCCAACCCTTTGGACATTGCGGCTTCACTTCCGTGACCTTTCGAGTCTTGTTGCCCTTGGTGCAGGTGATGGTTTGAACCTTCGACTTCTTTGCACCACCACCAGCGAGGGACATGTTGTTATTTCCTGAAACGCCACCAAGGGTGTTGTTGTTTCCAGTAACTCCCCCGATCGTGTTATTTGCTCCTGTAACTGCACCCTTCGAGTTGTACTCAGGATTGAGCGAGATATCGACGGAAGGATCAGGAAACTCAAAACCTGAGACTGCGATGACGATATGTTCATTCTTTACAGAGACCGATTTGGTAGCGCCCGATGAACCACCGGCTGTGGTCTTGATGGAAACCACGAGAGCCGAGACCGCATCTTGTGGCTTATCTAGACCCCAAAGCGCCTTCGCATCAGCGAATGGAATCGCTGCGTAATAGAAGCCAGTGTTCGTCTCCTTCCCGTCTGGCGAAAGCTTTGGCCCCGATGCTTTGTAACTGAAGGTCTTGGTATTGGCTATCCAACTAGGGGTCGAGAGCTTGCAGATTCCATTTGAACCGACATAGAGCCTTCCGGTACTTCCATCGATTCCGTAGCCCTTGTCGTCATTCTTCGGGACGAAGATTGTGTTGAACTGAGTCACCACAGCAACGGCTGTGCCGGCATCACCCGAACAATCTCTCGTTGATCTCGCCAGTGGAACTTTGACTGGATATCCGAGGAATCCGAGCGTGTTTCCGGTACCTGTTGGCGTGAAGGTGATGGTTCCATCGGTACCAACGCCGAATGTGACCCCGGGTTCGAAATTCCCAACGCGGAGTTTGATCGAGATCGCGACATCTGGATTGAGGTTGACGGGATAGTTGGTGTTGCCCGAAGACGCCGCAAGTTTCACCGAGTTACCGGGTGAGAAAGTCGGTCTAGCGTCAGCAAAGATCCATGGTGCGAAGGGATTGGCCTGCTTCACCTCAAGATAGAGGCCGTCGTAATTCTCCCCATCAAACGCCCCTGAAGCGCTCCAGCGACCAGGAAGGTCACGCCCAGCGACAACGCCATCGCTCTTAGAAACTGAAGGACCGGAAGACCCGGTAGGAATCCATTGGAGTGCTTGTACTGCGCCACCAACAGCCTGAACTCCAACAGAGTCAATGCAGTAATCCCCAGGTGCTACTGAGCACGGCTGGAAGGCATCGGTTGGCAGTGTGACTGCTGCCCTTGCAGTCGAGACCGGACCGATGAGCAGGGCTCCAAGCATGGCAAGGGAAGTCGCGATGAAACCCGACCTTCGCAATACATTGATTCTCATCTTCACTCCCTCATCATCTCTCAAGATCGATTGACCTTGATCAAGCCTTCTTGAATCCCTTAGGACACTTTGGCTTCACGCCAGTGACCTTCTTCGTTGCAGAACCCTTCACACATGTTATGGAAACTCGCTTCTTAGAGGAAGCGGTTGAAGTCTTCTCTTCAGGTTGCACGACTACAGGAGAGGCGCTCGGTGTCGGAGTCGGCGTGGGGCTGGGTGTTGGAACTGGTGGTGGATCTTGCGTGAGCTTCACCCTGATGGTCGGATCTGAGAATGTGAAACCTGCCGCTGAAAGGAATACCCAACCGTTCTTCTCGCCAAGGTTCTCGGTTGCGATCTTCTGGTTCTCTCCATTGTTGACAATGGAGAGGGAGGCCTTGATTGGTGCGTTAGTGAAGCCATAGACACACCTAGCAACATCAGAGCGCATCAGAAGATCGTAAGTGCCTAAGAATTCCTGCCCTTTAGGAGTGAAGTGCGGCGCTGCCACCTTGTACTCCAAAGTTCCCTCAGCCTTGTTGAAAGACGGCGGACCTGCGCTGTACTGAGTGGCGTTGGTCGTAACGATGCCCGTCACACCTTGAGCAGAGTTAACGAAGCATTGAGAAGCACCCGCAGCCTCTCTTCCATCGAGAGTTCGCATCGACCACGTCCCAAGGAGCGTGGTGGCTTTATCCTCGACATAGGGAAGCCAAAGCTTCAACTGTTCCATCCCTATCGCATCAGAAGGTGTCGGGCTATTGATCACATTGCGCGTCAGGGGATCTTCGGAACAAGCGCTCCTGCCACATCCCCCAGTCACGATGCGGATCTTTTCTGCCTCACTCAACGTCTCAGCGACAGGTTTGTAAATGCCAGTCCTCACGTCATATTGATCCTTGAGTGCTTGTGGCATCTCTGGATACCGATACATCTTGTAGACCACTGGGACCGCGACTGGGAAGGCAGAGACATCCATCGTGTAGTACCCACTCGATTGCACGATTGAGATGTCAGGTTGATAGATACGACCATGAAGCCACCCTGTTGGCAACATTTGAAGGCGCACTTTGAGATAGAACTTCTTGCCGGCAGGGAACGCATAGCGCTGGGCACAAAGCCGTTCTGATGCTGAACCAGCAACACAGTAGTTCTTTCCAGAGAAGCCAAAACCGGCATTGATCCACTCACCGACCACATGACCACCTGAGTTGGAGTCTGCAGCCCGCCAACCATTGTCGAATCCCTGAGTTGGAACCCCATCGCCGGTCTCCAATCGCACCGGAAAGATACGAATAGAGAAATCACCGATGTTGGCACCATTGACGCGATCAACACCACCTTCAGCACGAACTGAGACGTAGTAGTTAGTGCCACCATCATGAGGTGCCTCAGGCAGATTGAAAACTGAACCAGTAGTTCCGGTAGGAAGTCTTAGCGATGGAGAACCCTGATACTCGTTGAGAGGCTTGTTAGGAATATAGCGGAGGTGGGTTCCTTTGGTCCGCGAGCCTGTCTCGTCAGTGATCCCAAACTCTTCAATACAGGTCAGGTCTGCAGCCGAAAGGCATATTGGTAGCAAGGTCGTGTAGTTGAGGCGTTCAGATGTACACCTGGGATCTTCCATACTTTTGCATGTTGGATCGACGAATTTCTGCTCTCGCAATTTCCAATCGATAAGATGCGGTGCAACCTCGTTTGGGAATGAGTCTAAGAACTGCTGCACATGCATCCCACGTTCTGCATCATCAGGTATCGCCCACGCCCTGCCAGCGTCACCAACAGAGGCAATCTCTGCGTTACCGATCTGTGGGAAGAGCGCTAGCGAGGCAAGCACAAGCGCAACTAACGATGATCGAACGAATCGCTTCATGCCTTCTTGTATCCCTTCGGACACTTGTCCTTGTTGGGGAGTGTCACAGTCTTGGAACCCTTCAGACATACGACCTTCTTCGATACCTTTTTCACGGCAGATGCGGAAAGTTTAGGCGACGGCGTAGGTTGAGCAACGGATGTCGATGGCACTTCTTGAGTCAACTTAACCTTAATCGTTGGCGTGGAGAAGGTGAAGTTCTTCGCTGAAAGATATAGCCACCCTTCGCGTTCACCCGAAGCAGTTGTAGCAACTTGTGCTGAACCCTCAGCAGAGAGAACAGAGATTGAAGCCTTGATGGGTGCCTGATTGAATCCATAGAGGCAGCGCGCTGTATCACTGCGCATAACCATGTCATATGTACCTTGGGAGAGAGACTTCCCGTCTGGTCGGTAGTGCATCCCTGCCACCTTGTACTGCAACTCTTCGCCATTGAAGGGCGGTACGTTGCCATCGTAGACGGTCGCATTTGTGGTCACGATACCCAAGACTCTTGAAGAATCAGCGAGGCAAGAGTTACTACTGATTCCATCGATTGTGCTTAAATTCCAAACAACTGACTCGCCACTTGCTCGGTCACTAGCGAGGTCACGGAACATCTCAAGCCATTTGAAG
>JBJTGO010000242.1:0-3464 GCA_046093985.1 Actinomycetota bacterium | reverse complement strand
CAAAATTAAGTCTGTATCTAAGGTGTTTGAAAAGGTTGCGTCAGAAGATGACTTTCGGCTCTTGGCAAACGTCAATGTAGGCGTTGACATCTCGCTCGATGAACTCAAGTCAGCCTATGACGCTGTGGTGTTAGCCATCGGAACGCCCAGAGGTAGGAGATTAGGAATACCGGGAGAAGAACTAGAGAATGTGATTTCTTCCGCCGACTTCGTTTACTGGTACAACGGTCACCCGGAATACAGAGATCTTGACGTCGATCTCTCAGGTACTCGCGCCATCGTCATCGGTGCCGGAAATGTTGCTATGGATGTAGGGCGAATGCTCGCTATTGACCCAAGTGAACTCGATTCCACGGACACCGCAGACCATGCTTTGAAGGCCCTACATTCCTCAAGTATTCGAGATGTCCATGTTGTTGCGAGGAGGGGTGCTGAAAGCGCTGCTTTCACTTCTCCAGAATTGCGTGAGTTACCAGAGATTGAGTCAGTGGCTGTGAAGATCGATAAGAGTGATATCGAAAGAGCGCTCGAGCGTGCAGGTCATGCACCTGAGAAGCATGTCAAGAGCAACTTGGATGCAATGAACCTAATTGCGACCACTGCATCCACTCATCGTCCTCGCACTCTGCGCTTTCTCTTTGAACACAAGCCCTTTTCAATCAATGGAAGTAAGCGTGTCGAGTCAGTGACATTCGATACTCCTCAGGGTCAAGTGCAGGTTCTATGTGACCTTGTGATCACCGCGATTGGCTATCTTCCACTTGAATTCTCAGGATTGAGCGTGGAGGAGAATCACTATGAGAACAAGGACGGCTGGATAAGCGACAATCTCTATGTTGTGGGCTGGGCAAAGCGTGGTCCTCAAGGAGTAATCGGTACAAATAAGAGTGATGCTTCAGCTGTTATGGAGAATCTGGTCAAGAGACTCAAGCTCGAAAAAGCAAAACCCGTAGTGGATGTGCTTGAAGGATTACAAGAACGTGGTGTGGACGTTGTCTCGCAGAGCGACTGGAGCCGTATCAATGAAGAGGAAACAAGCAGAGGATTAGCACGGGGAAAGCCTCGATTGAAGTTCACTTCTGTGGCCGAGATGCTCGCTGTTGCAACCTCACGCTAAGTGCATTTTGGTGTGTGTTAGAGACTCCGCTAGGCTCCGTCAGGTTCTGAGCGCCCGTAGCTCAACGGATAGAGCATCTGACTACGGATCAGAAGGTTAGAGGTTCGAGTCCTCTCGGGCGCGCAAACGTAAAGCCCGGAGTCGTACTGACTCCGGGCTCTTGTATTTCAACATTAGCTAAGTTTTGGAAGCAAAACCCCGTTGATGGGATGAGCCACCTGATTGTTTCCTTCGTTGATATCCACTCGAGTGAGGATCACATTTGGGTTGATTCGGTCTGTGTCCTTATCCAAAAGCCTCAAAGTAGTTCCATCGTAATTCACGCGAATGGTCGAGCCTTCGGCTGTGGTGAGTGCTGCGCCATTAGCTGCAACGGCTGCCTCCGAAAGAATTGGCGCACCGAGTACTACGTGATAGAGCAAGACTTTCTCGACTGTGTTTACACCTAGGGCGCGAACAGCAAGGTAGATCTTACGTTCTCTGACATAACTCTGACCTGTCAACGCTTTGACCAACTTCTTGAAAGCGCGGTCAGTGGGCAAGAACGCCGTCAGCTTCACATTGCCGTCTGCAAGCGCCCATACAGGTGAGTTTGGCTTTGCTCCCATGACGTCAAGGGCTAGATAAGTGAGAATATCGAAGTCAGCGAGATTTGAGTCAAATTGATATTCAGAGACATTGAGAACGTTCGTAAGAGCATTGAGCCCAAGCTTGGTCTCACCATCCTCTTGTGCGTAAGCCGTGGGTGAAAGGGCGACAGTGGCGGAGATGAGAGCCGCTGTGGTCAATGTGGTCAGAATCCTCTTGAGTTTCACTGAATTTCCTTTCGGCGCGTGAGCCGGCTCCATTGTGAGAACCGATTGAAGTTGGGGAGAAAGTAGTTGCATCACCTTGGAAGAACCTTGGGAACTGGTCACAGAAGTCACGCAGGTTCCCCAAGATTTTCTGGGAGTTTCTTTGGCACTCGGTAGAGGTTCCTAGATAGGGTTTCGTCGTGTTCCTGACCCGTAAGACATTCTCTGGTTTTGTGACTCTGGTTGCCGGGGTCAGCGGCTTCATCGCATCTTTTCTTTTGACGATAGACAAGATCAAACTGCTCAAAGACTCTCAATTCGTCCCATCGTGCAACATCTCGGAGACGCTCAACTGCAAAAGCGTGATGCTCTCCGAGCAAGCAGAAGTCTTCGGATTTCCTAACTCACTTCTTGGTATTGGAGCGTTTGCCATCTTCATTGCCGTTGGAGTGGCTTTGCTTGGTGGAGTTCAGTTCCCTGCCTGGTTCTGGCGAACCGCTCTTCTTGGGACTCTGCTTGCGATCCTCTTTTCACATTGGTTAGCTTTTCAAACCACCTTCGTCATTGGCGCCCTCTGCCCCTATTGCATGGTGGCCTGGGCAGGTAATTTCATGATTCTCTCCAGCGTGATCCAGGAGAATCTAAGGCCGAAGTTTGAAGGTCCTGATGGTTCTGCTGCTGTTGAAAAAATCGCGATGTTTATGCCTATCTTCCATCTGTTGTGGATCAGCCTCGTCATCTCATCAGCATTCATTGCCGTCAACTGACTCGAGAATGAGTCAAAGTGTCTGAGTTGACGCGAGTGCTGGTTACCGGTTTTGAACCCTTTGCGCAGGCAACACTCAACTCCTCTCAGGAAGTGGTGAGACTGCTTGAGAAGGAAGGGCTCTCCGAGGTCTTCTTCGAAGTTCTACCTGTTGAGTATGAGAGTTCAGTTGATCGGATTCTCGCTCTTATCGACAATGTAGATCCTGAAATCATTTTCGCACTTGGTCAGGCTGAAGGGCGTGCCCGAGTCTCTTTTGAGCGGATTGCTGTCAATCTCAATGATGCTCGCATTCCTGACAACAGTGGGACTATTCGTTTGGATCAACCCATCCTTGAAGCGGGAGATGTTGCCTATAAGGCAAGTCTGCCCGTGAGGGAGATTGTCGAGAGATTGAAAGAGCAGGGTCTTCCTGTCGAAGAGTCCCTTTCAGCAGGTGCTTTCGTCTGTAACCACCTTTTCTATAGCGTGATGCATCACCTTCACGGTTCGAAGCGCAGGTGGATGGATTTCGTACATCTACCTCTGGTCTCCGAACAGAGTGAAGAATTTCCGAGGAAGCCAACGCTCGAGAAAGAGATGCAAGTAGGAGTCATCAAGGCAGCAATCAAAGAGGCTAGAGCTCTTTGGCAGGGCTAGGACTTTCGTGAGACAAAGAGAAGTTTTCCGCTATCGGTTGTTGCGACCATCTCACCATTGGGTCCAATGTCTAAGTCTCTAACTCGTTCACCGATGTAGTGACGCTCGACTTCTTTCATTTTTCGACGAGAGGTGCGTTCAATGAAGA
>JBJTGO010000241.1:0-19556 GCA_046093985.1 Actinomycetota bacterium | reverse complement strand
CCTCGAATCGAACCATTCTGGACCATTGATACCGCTTGAAGGTTTCCATTTGCCGCGATGGATCAACTCCATAGCGATTACAGGATTGATGGCGGTCTGCCAGACAACTGCCTGATCACCGTACTCCTTCATCGCCCAATCGTTGTCGACGACGTTATAGATGTAGATCGCGCGCGGATTACCGGATTTGTCTGCGCCTTTCACCAATATCCCAGCGCATGTCTTACCGTGCATCCGCGCTCCGAGTTTCGCTGGATCAGGAAGCGAAGCAGCAAGGAGATCTCTTGGTGATACCGAGACTCCTTGAACATCGACATTCTCTTTACGATCGAGACCGAGCATGTTGATGGTCTTGAGGATCTCAATGAAGTCACTACCGAGCCCGTACTTGAAGTTGACCTTCTTCGCATCAATCTTCTGAGGGATCAAGATCACCTCTTCGTGCTCCACATTGACGCACTCCACCGGACCGATTCCTTCTGGGAAGTCAAAGACTTGAGGTTCACTGAATGGTTCGGTGGTGAACCAGCCTCGCCCGTCTTCCCAGACGATTGGAGGGTTGAGGCACTCTTCGATCGTGGTCCAGATGGAGAAGGATGGTGCGAAGTCATAGCCCTCGACACGGATGTTGGAGCCATCGAGCACTGTGATTGAATCGATTTGAGAGAAGAGTTCATCGTTTGCATAGCGTGCGAAGACATCGCTCATCCCAGGCTCTACACCCATGCCGATGAGGGCATAGATCTTCCGTTCCGCCCAATTCCAGTCACGTGCGAATTGTTCGTCGCCTAGTTTCACGCCAGTCTCGGTGTATGGGTAGAGTGGATGTGGACGCGAGAGAGACATCGCCATATCCATGTAATTGGTGTTCTCAATCTCGCAAGCAAGAAAGATCGGCATGACGAATCTGGGGTCGACTGCATTGATGACCACATCAGGCTTGCTCTGCCTGATCAACTCACGGATATCTTCAAGTTCTGCAGCGTTGACTTCAGCAGCCGAGAAGCGATCATCTTTGAGGCGCTCAACAGCCTCTTGGGCTCGTGCGAAGGTTCGATCAGCTATGACTAAGGATGTGATGAAGGACCTGCGAGATGCGATGTTGGTGATCGCACGACCAACACCACCTGCGCCTATTACTAGGGCTTTCATGGGAAAAACAACTCCAAACGTTTGACGGCAGGGTAACTGCAACGCGTATGAAGAGGCAAATCAAGCCTGAATTCTCAGGATTAGAATATGTATCTCCATTGATTCAAGAAAGAATCAAGAAATGAGTCCCTGTAGCTCAGTGGATAGAGCGACCGCCTCCTAAGCGGTAGGTCGCCGGTTCAACTCCGGCCAGGGACGCAACTCACATGAAACTTAGTGTTGGATTGAAAATCGCTTCAGTGACTTTGGAGCCCACCAATTCCACTTCCCGAAAAGTCGCATTAAGGCAGGGACTAGAAGTCCTCGAATGACGGTTGCATCAAGGAGGATTGCAAAGGCAACGCCAAAGCCCATCATCTTGATCGAAGTCACTCCGCTAATCACGAAGATTCCGAAGACGGTAGCAAGAAGAAGTGCCGCAGCTGTGATGATGCGCGCCGAGCGCTGCAATCCAAATGCAACAGCATCCTCATTGTCACGACCATTTTCATACTCTTCCTTGATACGAGAGAGGAGGAAGACCTCATAGTCCATGGAGAGGCCGAAAGCGACAATTGAAATCAAGATTACCGTGCTCGTATCGAGTGTTCCCGTGACCGTGAAATCACCGACTAAGAAGGTGAGATGTCCATTGATGAAGATGTAGGTGAGTACACCCATCGTCGCAGCGAGTGATGCGAAATTGAGAAGGATCGCCTTGATTGGAAGAAGGATCGATCCTGTGAAGAGAAAAAGCAGGATGAGAACGGTGGTGAGGATCCAAAGCAGCACAAGAGGAAGAGTCCGCGCTGTCGCTCCCTGAGTATCTGCATAGTCAGCAGCAACACCACCGACGAGTGCATCGATGCCTACGAGAAGCTCTCTTATCTCCATGATCATCTTCTCAGCCTCGGGGGTGCGAGGAGGCATTGAATGAATCGCAACTAAACGGGCAGCCTCACCCACTTGTGAGATCTGATCGACTCTAACGATGCCGTCGACACCTGGAAGTTGATTGCGGAATCTCCCAATCGCAGCCAACTCATCTGAGGCGCTCGGGAAGATGATCTCGATCGGATTGCTTTCTTGTCCAGGAAAGTTCTCTGCGATGAAGGCAGCTGATGCAGCAGCAGGATCACTTGCGGGTAGGACTCGAGAGTCGACGAGCGAGAATTTGATGTCTGCAATCGGGGCGATGAGAATCCCAAGTCCTATCGTTGTTGCGATGACGACTGAGATCGGCTTGCGCATCACGAATCGAGCCATCTTCGCCCAACCACCATCGTCCTTGACGACGAGACTGCTCTTTCGGATCAACCCCTTGTTGATTCTGGTACCAAGAATCATCATGATCGCGGGTAGCGGGATGAGTGCTCCTGCAACAGCCAATGCGACGACTGCAATACCGGAGTAACCCATCGACTTGAAGAAGTTCTGTGGGAAGAACGTCATTGAGGCAAGGGTGAGGATGACAGTAAGTCCCGAGTAGAAGACCGTCTTTCCGGCTGTTCGGATCGTCGTTTCGACTGCTTCCTCCTTGGTTGATCCCTTCCAAAGTTCTTCACGGAAACGATTGACCATCAAGAGCGCGTAATCGATACCAAGACCAAGACCGAGGCCCGTAGTGAGATTGAGTGCGAAGATGGAGACATCGGTGAAGAGGGTGAGCAGAAACAGGGCGAAGAAGGTGCCAAGGATCGCAGTGACACCAACCATGAGTGGCATTGCTGAGGCAACCATTGCGCCGAAGATCAAGAGGAGAAGGACGAAAGTGATTGGAATCGATATTGCCTCAGCGATCTTGAGGTCATCTTGGATCTTGCCGTTGATCGCATTGGCGAAGACCGCTGTCCCGGAGGCATCTACATCAAGCCCCTCGTAGTCGTGATCATATTTTGATTGGTAATAACCACCAGCGCTATCGATCTTGGAGAAGTCGCTGGTGCGAAGATAGATGAAGATGAATGCGCTCTTGCCATCCGATGACCTCAGTGAGGGGGCATTGGTTGACCAATAGGAGATGACAGTCTCAGCGCTCTTCTCCGCTCGTAACTCGGCTTCAAGTCTTAGCGCGCGTTCACGCACCGATGCATCGTCGACACCTTCTCTACTCTTGACGATCAGGACGACAGTTGGATCCTTGACCTTGAATGTCTCCTCGAGATACTCCCATGCTTTTGCGGAGTCAGAGTTGGGGTCGCTGTAACCACCAGAGTCGAATTTGGCGAAGACCTGTGCACCGATACCGCCAGCGACCAGGATCGCAATGAGATATCCGGTCAACATCACCTTGCTACGGGCGATGATCAATCGGCTAAGACTCTGGAACACGCTCAAGCCCTACCTTTCCTCTGACTGCTTACATCACTTCACAACTCTTCTTCGCTCGTAGACTCCTACCTATGAGCGAGATACTGCCGAACATCACCAGTGACGAGATCGATCTCGAGAAAGACGAATCTGGTCGTGAGGCTGAGATCCAAAGGGAGCGCCCACCCCATCACGACCAATGAGGTCAGTCGCTACTGGAACCCGCCATGCTTGTCGAACTCGTTGTTGTCGCTGGTGCCGGACTCGTACTAGTTCCGGTTGAGGTCGCTGACTCACTCTTTGCGCTAGTACTCCCGCGCGAGTCGGTCTTGTAGAAGCCGGAACCCTTGAAGACGATCCCAACGCTGTTATAGACCTTGCGGACTACGCCCTGGCACTTCTCACATGCACTGATCGCGTCATCGGAGAAGGATTGGACCACCTCGAACTCATGACCGCACTCGGTACAGAGATATTGGTAGGTAGGCATTGCGCCATTGTAGAAAGAGTGGTGAGAGATGACGAATCGAGAGGATAATCGCCACATGTCCTGGAAGCGGAAAGCCATTACCTCGCTCACATCCATCTCGATCTTCGCTACCAGCCTTCTCTTCAGCGTCATCTCCAGTATCGCATGGGCCCATGCAGTTGAAGTGACCTCCACCTCACCTGCCATCGATGCGACTGTCGTGGTTGCGCCGAACTTTGTCTCCGTCACTGCTGACCAAGAACTGCTGGAGTTCGGCAATGCACTCGTTGTGATCTCGCCTTCGAATGAGCGAGTTGATGATGGTTTGATCACAGTCTCTGGGAATACCGTCTCGGTAGGGATAACAGAACTTGCGGAGTCAGGGAAGTACCTTGTCGAGTATGAACTCCTCGTCTCTGAGGATTCGCCACTCTTCGGGAACTTCTCATTCAGGTTCCAAGCACCTCCTGTCATCGATGAATCGACGGAATCACCTTCACCGGGAAGTGAAGGAGGTTCGAGCGAGGATGGATCGCGTGAAGTTGGAAGCAACCTCACCGACTATCTTGTGATCGGACTCCTCGTCTTGGCGTTCTTCATCTTGATGTGGCTTGCACGCTTCGCCAGATCAACTTTCCGTAAGGAGTAGTTCTGCTCCTCGTAGCGGTCGACTTCCTCCCTGTCATCTCTGGTTTCATCGTCACGGGGTACCTCTTCGCTCAGACTTTTCTTCTTCCAGAGCGCGCTGGTCATCTCTCTCAAGACGGCAAGAGGACCATCTCAAGAGTCGCCTTGCTTTGGGTGATCTCCAGCGCAGTGGCGATCCTCTTCACTCTGCGAGAGATCATCGGTGGAAGTTTCGATCTTACGACTCTGCGATCTTTTCTGACCCAGACTGCTCTGGGAAGGACCCTCGCGATCCAATTCCTCGCTTCGCTCTTTGTACTTCTTCAATTAGGAAAGATCAGGCGAAGCGGGGGAGCGCTAGCCCTCCTTCTACTCTCTCTCGCGGGACTGATCGCACCTTTCTTCGAGAGTCATAGCGGTGCTGCCGGTATGCATGGCCTAGCGATTGGCTCAATCATCTTCCATATCGCAGCGATCGCACTTTGGATCGGTGGACTCCTCTCTCTCACCTTCATCGATGAAGCCATCAGAGCCTTGGTGCTACCGCGATTCTCAACCATCGTGCTCTGGCTCTCCGTGATCGTCATCATCACCGGAGTCGCCAATAGTTGGACTCGGATGAACTTCGTAGAAGCTTGGGATTCCACCTACGGCTTCATCTTGATCTTCAAGGTTGCGCTCGTGATCGCTTTGGTCGTCCTTGCCAGTTATATACGTAGGAGTTTCGCTATTCGAGGGCTCACTGCGCGACTGATCATCTTTGAAGTGACTCTTCTCGCTCTCATCTCCGTCGTTGGTAGTTGGCTCTCACGTACCGAGCCGCCATCTCGCAATGATCTGATCGCCACAGATGACTTGCGCGCCCTTGCAATCACTGGCGTGAAGTTCCCTGAAGAACCGACGTTATGGCGGCTGAGCATTGCCTACGAGGCGGACGGGATCGTCCTTGGTGCATTGATCCTTGCTACCGCTCTCTATATCGCTGGAGTAGTGAAGTTGTCGCGCAATGGTGTGAAGTGGCCAGTCGGTCGAACGATCGCATTTGCACTTGGGATCTCGGTCATTGATTTCGCGACGAGTGGCGGACTTGGTCTCTACTCCTTCTTCTCCTTCTCGCATCACATGATGGCGCACATGCTCCTTGGTATGGTCGCTCCGATTGGGATCGTCTTAGGAGCTCCCATGACACTGGCGCTGCGGGCGCTTCCTGCTGGTAGATCGATACCGGGATCTGATCAGGAGCTCGAAAGTGAGCGAGGTCCGCGCGGTCTCCTGATCGCCATCCTTGCATCACGCCCCGTTGCGATCATGAGCAATCCGCTCGTCGCTCTTGCGATCTTCGATGGCTCGCTCTTCGCGCTCTATTTCACGCCACTCTTTGAAATTCTGATGGGAAGTCATCTCGGACATATCGTGATGAGTCTCCATTTTCTCCTTGCCGGGATTCTCTTCTTCCATGTGATCATCGGGATCGATCCGAGGCCGAAGCAATACCCATTCATCTTCCGGATCGTGATCCTCTTCGCGGCGATGAGCATCCACGCCTTCTTCTCTATCGCGCTCCTCTCTGCCACGAGTTTGATCGGCGCTGAGTACTACGAGACATTGGCAACGCCATGGGTTACGAATCTGCTCGAGGATCAGCGAATCGGTGCCTCGATCGGATGGGCGATGGGCGAGGTCCCGATCCTTCTCTCGTTGGTGGCGACCTTCATCCAATGGATGCGCTCAGATGAGCGTGAAGCAGCGCGGATCGAGAAGCGTTCCAATCTGGCTAAGTCTCGTGGCGAGAAGGACGAATTGGAGCAGTACAACGATTACCTGGCTGAACTTGCCAAGCGAGATAAGAGACTGGATTAATGACGCCCATGGACGCGCTCTTCTCACTCCCTGAGGAATACCAAGCCCTTCGAGAGAGCGTCCGATCGCTTGCAGAGAAGAAGATCGCACCCTTCGCCAAAGAGGTAGATGAAGAGGCGCGCTATCCGCAAGAGGCTCACGACGCTTTGCAGAGCGCAGGCCTTGCCGCTGCACATGTACCGACGGAGTTCGGTGGCGACGGCGCTGATGCCCTTGCGGTTGCGATCATCATCGAGGAAGTAGCTCGTGTCTGTGGCGCTTCATCTTTGATCCCAGCGGTCAACAAACTTGGTTCCTGGCCATTGATCCTTGCCGGAAACGATGATCAGAAGAAGAAGTGGCTTCCAGAGTTGGCAAAAGGACGAGGCTTCTCCTATTGCCTCTCCGAGTCGGAGTCAGGTTCGGATTCGATTGCGATGAAGACGAAAGCAGTATTCGAGGATGGTCGATGGATCCTCAATGGAAGCAAGAAGTGGATCTCCAACGCTGGCGTCTCGGATTTCTACACCGTTCTTGCTGTCACCGATGCCGCGGCGCGATCAAAGGGAATCACCGCTTTCGTCGTGGAGAAATCCGATCCCGGTGTCTCATTCGGCGCGCATGAGAAGAAGATGGGAATGCGCGGGTCACCGACTCGTGAGGTCTACTTCGACTCCGTCTCTCTCGATGAGTCACGTGTCCTCGGTAAGGTCGGAGAGGGTTTTGCAATCGCGATGCGTACTCTCGATCACACACGGATCACGATCGCAGCACAAGCTCTTGGACTTGCGCAAGGTGCATTCGAGGTTGCGACGCGTTATGCAAGAGAGCGGAAGCAGTTTGGAAAGCCGATCTTTGACTTCCAAGCGGTCCAGTTCATGCTTGCTGACATGGCGATGCAGATCGAAGCGGCGCGTGGCATCACCTATCAAGCCGCGATGAAGAGCGAGCGTGAGGAGTCTGATCTCACCTTCTTCTCTGCCGCATCAAAGTGCTTTGCCACCGATGTCGCGATGCGAGTGACGACTGATGCCGTGCAAGTTCTCGGCGGATATGGCTACGTCAATGACTATCCGGTCGAACGGATGATGCGAGACGCAAAGTTGACCCAGATCTACGAAGGAACCAATCAGATCCAACGATTAGTGATGGCGCGTCATCTCGATAAATTGATGTAGGCGAGAAGTTACGAACGTTTGAATCGAACCACGATTTCCGGCAGGGCCACCGCATCCACGCGGACATCATGCGGCGCGCAGGGAAGTGGCTCGCTCGAGACCTCCTCATCGTGAAGGAGTGCCACCTTCCAGGCATTGATTACAGACATCTCCTTCAATGCGCGATCGTAGGAACCACCTCCTTGTCCCAATCGCACTCCACTTCGATCGACTCGAAGCGCGGGACAGATCACGACATCGATCTCACCTGAGAATTCTCTACCAACTGGTTGCGAGAGATTCCGGCGCTTCTTATCTCGCTGGATCGTGGAGTTGCTATCCCACTCGATCCATGTGATCACACCATGATCGTCGGTGCGCGGTAGCAAGAGTCGTTTGCCCATCGCCGTGATCGATTGGTTGAGGCGAGTGGTATCCGGTTCATCACCGTAGGAGATGTAGGAGGCGATAGTCGATGCAGAGGTGATCTCGCTCGCATTGCAGAGATGGAGCCAATCTCCACCAAGGCTTCGTTGACTTCTGAGAAAGCGAAAACGCCGACGCAGTTCACTCTTCTTCGTTGCAAGGTCTTCGCTCACTTACCAACTATAAAAAGTCTCATGAGGTAAAGTCCGCATTATGCGCGTGGGTGAGTTTGCTTCTGCACTTCTTTCGATGGCGACACCGCTCGCGCCACTTGATATGCCGCTTCTCGATTCCCATGGCGCGACGCTCTCCTCCGATGTCCTCTCCGAAGGTCGAGTGGTACTCGCTGAAGGTGTGCGAATTCGCTCGACGCAGATCGGGCTTGCTGCCACCCTGGGCCTCGATCACCTTCCGACGCGTCCGCAACCGCGAGTCGTGGTGGTGGCGCTCAGTGATGACACTGCGATGACGAGCGCCGCTGCGACCAATTCCTGGCTTCTGACCACTGCAGTGAAAGAGGCTGGAGCGCTCGGATATCGAGTGCTTCTGCAAGCCGATACTGCGGCCCACACCAAAGCGATCATTGAGGATCAATTGGTCCGTGCAGATCTCCTTGTCGTCACCGGCGACGAAGGTGATCGTCCCTTCGAGCATGTCTTGGATGTGCTCTCTCGAATCGGGCAGATGGAGAGTGTGGACGTTCGATACCTTCGCGGTGGCAGACATGCATATGGAGCTGTTGGCCCGGAGAAGACACCAGTTTTGCTCCTTCCTGGAAATCCGATCGCTGCTTACATCTCAACTGAGATTTTCGTACGACCGATGATCCGACAGATGATGGGACTCAACGAGATCCATCGTCCTGTGATCCGGGCTCGATTGGAGACCGATCTCCAATCACTTCCGGATTACCACGAGTTCCTCTTGGCGACCTGGTCTCGACGTGATGGTGGAGACTTCGTACGAGCGCTCGATGACCAAGAGAGCATGGTCGCGCTCGCTGAGGCAAATGCATTGATCGCGATCTCAGCAGATGATGAGAAGAAGTCGAGTGGTAGTGAGGTCGATGTGATTCTCCTGGAGCGTCGATATCTATGATCCGCCCACCGATGCCGATCATCTCCGCATCGGGCCGGGTGGAACTTCGCCCACTTCGATTGCGCGACAAGAAGGCCTGGCTACAGTTACGACGACGTAATCACGATTGGCTCAAGCCGTGGGAAGCGACCTCTCCGACTCAGATTCACTTTCAGCCACCTCGATATTGGCAACTCGTTCGATTCCATCAACACGAAGCGAGGGCGATGCGCTCACTCTCCTTGATGATCTGGGTCGATGGGGAGATGGTGGGACAGATCAATCTCGGTGGCATCGCATTTGGAGCGCTTCGAGGCGCCCATATCGGTTATTGGATCGACCAAGGACATAGCAATCGAGGGATCACCACTGAGGCGGTGGTCACATTGACCGACTTCGCTTTCTCAGAACTTCGCCTTCATCGGATCGAGATCTCATTCCGACCTGAGAATGATGCATCGAAGCGAGTCGCTGAGAAATCCGGCTATCACTACGAGGGGATGAGGCCGAGATTCCTTCACATTGATGGCCAATGGCGAGACCACGTCGTCTTCGTCCGAGAGAATCCATCGATTCAGTAGATCTCTTGGGTCCCGACCCAGATGAAATTCGGGTGAAGGAAATACCCGAAAAGTCCGATTGCTCCATTTATCTTTAGCCATCATGGGCGCGGGCTTCATCTATCTGATCATCGTCGGTCTCTGGGTCGCCTATTTCCTTCCACGTTGGATCAACGCGCATGAGGAGCATGCCGGTCGATCGGTCGATAGGTACCAAGCACTCCTTGATGTCGTCGGTCGCACCGCAACCGGTGAGGAGAGATATCGTTTCTCGCCGGAGAAGAGAGAACAACTCCTTCACACAAGAAGAGTCACATTCCTGGCGCTCGCATCACTCTTTCTCGTCACTGTGCTTCTCGCTCTTGTTGGAATGCTCTCTGCAGTCTTGGTCACAGTTCCGTTGATTGGTATCGCTTCCTATATCTTCGTCGTCAGACGTCAGATCTCTTCGGAGGAGATCGCACGACCTATGAGCGCTGTAGCACGCGAACAAGATCAGTCGAAACCGGAGAACCTATATCGCAACAAGTATGCAGAGTTGATCACCAAGGTCACACTTGAAGAACGAACCGAGCAATGGATCCCGCTCGCAGAAAGAGATTCATATCAATCGAAGGGAATCACTCTCCTGCCTAAGGGATCTGCAGCATCTCGCGAGACGTGGGAGCCGACACAAGTTCCCGCACCAAGTTATCTCTCCGCTCCGAGAGTGGTTCAGACTCGAAGAGTCATCGACCTCACGACTCCTGGCGCCTGGAGCGCTGCTAACGCTGCGAAGATGGAAGAAGAGAGTCGTGCCGTCTTGGCACCGAGTCCCGATCAGATCTTCGATCAGGAGATCGCCGACGAGGTCGCCGAGCGGATAGAAAGACTTCGTCGCGCCAACTAAGGTGCGAATTGGCACGCGTGACCCTAGGTCGTTCGGGTCAGATGTGAGAATTGATCACTTTATTAGCGTTATCCTCAAGAAGAACCCATGAGCCATGTGAAAAGGTGCAGCATGCGAAAGTTCATTTCGATGGCTGCGGCGCTCATCCTCTGGAGCAGTGCCTTGCCTACATATGCAGCAGGGGATGCGTATAACCCGTTGGAAACGCCGGTAGGTCGCGGGAACTTGTTGCAGTACATCGTCGAAGATGGAAATGTCGAACGCAACAGCTATATCGCGCTGATGCCTCCCGCGGTCACATCGGCAAATGAAGTCCGCATGGGAAAGTGGAAGTGGTGCACTTCTTTGGTGAACACGGTATGCGATCCTAAACTTGGGGATACCACCAATCTCAAGGCGATATCGATTCTTGGTCCATGCAAAAGTGAGAGTGATGAGAACTGCATCGAATCTGTCGAGATCGGCAAACAAGGTGCTCTCGCGAAAGCAACCTTGATTCGAATGACCGATGGGGTGACATTTCCGGCGAATCCTGATTACAACTTTCCTGGGGGATCAACGATCTCACTCTGGAGTGCGCCTAGTGCACCGTCTGCCTCAGGGAGCACGACCTATGCAGTAATGCCTCGAGTGCAACTCTATTACCGCAATGGAAGATTGAACATTACAGAGTTCTTCGCTGACATCATTCCCTATCGCGAGATCACAGGTGACTTCCGCGCGATGAGGTTCAACACCAGAGCTGATGTAACACCGGAGACCGCATATGACTTTGCGCCTCATGGACAGACATGCGTCTACGAAGAAGACGGCCGTTGTGGAATCGCGCAAGATTTTGCCGAGGATGCTCGCGCACGCCTGAAGATCAGGATTTCAAAGGATGTCGGTGGATGGTTCAGCGGGCGCCTGAAGGATCAGTCGATAGAAGTCTCTGACTTCTCGACGAAGAACAACTTGCTAACCATTGAAGCGAGCCCTGTCGTGGTCCCTCGCATGGCACATGTAGTGAGTAGCGCGAATCTCGACGATGAGCAGAAGGTCTGGTTTGAAAATAACGGTAGATGGCCGACGACAGATAATGGAACAGCCTCTGGTGCACAGGCAGGAGTCCCCCAGTACGTATTCCCATTCCTTGCCTACTATCAACCCAAGGTGAAGGACACCGCGACGAATTCCAACACTTTTTGGAATTTCATCACCACCTCATGGGGTTCCGGAAGCAAGTGCCTCCAAGACACGACAAAGGTCTTGGGAATCGTTTCGACCAACGCGATGGCCTATAACGGACAAGCTCCTTCATTCGAGGACGGGTCCTTGAACTATCGCGTGGCTGGGCTGCACCTCAGCCCGGACGGCAAGACTCCGAACTTCGGTACCTACAATCTTGTGATGCGAAGCGAAACTGCTCGTTGCCTGTACAACTTCTCGGATGCCCCCGTATCAGCAACTATCTCCATCGCAGGTGAAGGTGGCGGTACCGTTGCGACGACAGTCACGAGTGAAAAGAATGGTTGGCTCTCTCTTTCCGCTTCAGGCTTCACCTTCAGCGAGAAGTTGATTCAAGTGAAGATGACCCAGGAACCCGCGAAAGTGGTGGCACAGCCTCTGCCGACCCCGTCTCCTTCTCCGACAGCGACGCCAACTTTGAATGCAACCCCGCAGTCAACACTGCAGCCTTCGAAACCAAGGAAAGTGAGCATCACCTGTATCAAGGGCAAGACAAAAAAGGTGATCTCGAGTCGAAAACCCAGTTGTCCGAGTGGCTATAAAAAGGCTTGAATCGTTCGGCTAGATCCAACTCTCAAGCCACATCCGAGATTGCCATTGGTCATAGGTGATGACTTCAGCGACGTGGATCGGTAGGAAATAGAGGAATAGAGCGAATACCGCTGCCAGAGCGAGACCAAGGATGAGATTGGCTCTGGGCTGATGGACTTCAAGTTCACGCGCGAGATAGGCGATCGCGAGGATCAGAAAAGGCAGGATCGAGATCGCATAGAAGGTGAACATGGTTCGATCCGGGAAGAGGAACCAGGGTGCGAACCCCGCTGCAAATGCAGAGAGAATAAGAAGCGAATTTCGATCCCTTCGAGTGAATGAATATCCAATCAAGACGGCTAACGCAATCGTGCCAAACCACCAGATCAACGGATTTCCCAGTGCGAGTACTTCTTGCGAACACTGCTCGGTGCCACAACCTTTCGGGCTCTCATAGAAGAATGAAGTCGGCCTTCCCATCACTAACCAACTCCATGGATGGGAGCGATAGGGATGCTCTGCATCGAGATTAGAATGAAAGCCATAGATCTCACGATGGAAGTTCCAAAGAGCAGCAAGCGGATTCGAATCTGAGTCTCGAGCCCAGCCACGGTCACTGAGAAACCAACCAGTCCAAGAGAGGAGGTAGATCACTAGCGCAAGGGGAGCTGAGAGGATGACGCGCACCGACTCCCTGGTCTTTTCCTCGCGCGATCTTTCACGTCGTATTTCCATGACAAGAGCGATAGTTACGAATACTGCGAGGAAGTAGAGACCACTCCATTTTGTGGCAAGCGCTGCTCCCAGTGCGAGACCCATCCAGAGGTAGCGCCTCTCAACCAATGCCCAGAAGGCAAGGAGAACAAAGAGGGCAAGGAAGTTATCGAGAAGTGCCGTTCTCGACATCACGATCGCGAGTCCATCAATCGCGAGCAGTGAAGCAGCAAAGAGCGCGATCCTCTTAGAGTCAAATAGCTTGAGCGTGACGAGATAGAGCACGAGAACGCTGATCACTCCTATCAACGCAGTGGAGAAGCGCCATCCGAAGGAGTCATCCCCAAAGATCGCGATCCCGATCGAGATCAGCCACTTGCCAAGGCTTGGATGGACGATGAACTCAGGCTTTGCGCCATCGACCTCCACGCCATATTCGAGGAGATCTTTCGCGCCATCGACGTAATAAACCTCGTCAAAGACGAGAGCATCCGGACGCGAGAGATTGAGGAAACGAACCAGGATTGCGATGAGGACGACGATCGCCAGTGGCACAGACTTAAGTTTGGCCAACATAGCGATTAGCCTACCGACCACTATGGCGCCGCTCATCATCGCATCGACTCCGATTGGAAATGTCGGTGATGCCTCACAGCGACTATGTGATGCGATAAAGAACGCGGAGATCATTGCAGCGGAGGACTCACGCAAGTTCCATCGCCTCGCATCTGACTTGAACCTTCACTTCGACGGACGCCTCCTCTCATTCTTTGAGGGAAATGAGAGCGATCGCATCCCAACTTTGGTCGAAGAGATCGCATCCGGTAAGAGAGTCTTACTCGTTACAGATGCTGGTACACCTGGTGTCAGTGATCCTGGTTTCAGATTGATTCGTGAGGTGATTGATCGAGGTCTCCCACTTACTGTCCTACCTGGTCCGAGTGCCGTCGTGACTGCACTGCTCTACTCAGGCTTTCCTTCCGCGACCTTCGCATTCGACGGATTCTTGCCACGTACAGAGGCCCTGTTGGAGCGATACTTCGCAAAGATTCGTCAAGAGAGTAGAAGTGTCGTGGTCTTCGATTCGCCACGGAGAATCGCCGACTCGCTACGCGTTGCAGAGCGAGTACTAGGTGGTGAGCGAGAGATCGCGATCTGTCGCGAGATGACCAAGACCTACGAAGAGATCTTCCGCGGCAAGATAGAAAACGCACTTGGATGGGCCCAGCAGCGTGATGAGAGCGACGGGGTCAAGGGAGAGATCACTCTGGTCTTCGCACCGGTAGTCGAAGAGAGAGAAGTCAGTGATGAGGAGATCCTTATTCGAGCAAAGGAACTCTTCGCGGATGGCTATTCGCCGAAGGATCTTGCTGCGATCATCGCGTTGGAGTTCTCGATCTCAAAGCGCAGGGCATATGACGTCGCGAATTCAATCAAGGGTGAAGGAAGTTAGGATGAGCGAGTGGCCAAGGCTTTCTATCTCACGACGCCGATCTATTACGTCAACGATGCGCCTCATATAGGTCACGCCTACACAACTGTCGCCGGCGATGTCTTGACTCGGTGGCATCGCGCTCGAGGTGAAGCGGTCTGGTATCTGACTGGGACTGACGAACATGGACAGAAGGTCTTACGTACTGCCGAGGCGAATCAGGTAGAGCCGCAAGTTTGGTGTGATCGACTCGTCGAACAAGCATGGAAGCCGCTTTGGCGCGATCTCAATATCGCAAACGATGATTTCATCCGCACTACCGAAGATCGACATATGGTCAGAGTGCAACGTTTTCTCTCCCTACTCAAAGAGAAGGGATTCATCTATGAGGGCGAGTACGAGGGCCCTTACTGCGTCGGTTGCGAAGAGTTCAAACTCGAAGGCGATCTCATCGATGGCAATTGCCCGATCCACTCCAAGCCTGTCGAGCGTTTAAAGGAGAAGAACTACTTCTTCAAACTCTCTCACTTCGTCGAACCGCTCTTAGAGCGTTACCGCAAGAACCCAGAGAGTTGTGAGCCCGAGAGTGCACGGAATGAAGTGATCGCATTCCTCGAGGGTGGGGTGCAAGACCTCTCCATCTCACGTTCGAGTTTCTCCTGGGGGATTCCAGTGCCGTGGGATGAGAAAGAGGTGGTCTATGTCTGGTTTGACGCGCTTCTCAACTACGCAACCGCCGTCGGACTCGGTGATCCGAAAGAGAGTGAGTCAGGGCAGAAGTTCCAATCGACCTGGCCGGCGAGCGTTCATCTCGTAGGTAAGGACATCTTGCGCTTCCACGCCGTGATCTGGCCTGCGATGTTGATGGCCGCAGAGCTTCCGTTACCAGAGAAGGTCTTCGCACATGGTTGGCTCTTGGTCGGTGGTGAGAAGATGAGTAAGAGCAAACTCACCGGCATTGCGCCGCATCAGATCACCGATCACTTCGGTGTCGATGCATTCCGGTACTACTTCCTCCGCGCCATTCCCTTCGGTAGCGATGGCTCCTTCTCGTGGGAGGACATGTCCGCTCGCTACACCAGTGAACTTGCCAATGACTTCGGAAACCTTGCCTCTCGTGCGACTGCGATGATCGGAAAGTACTGCGATGGCCGCTTGCCGGAACGAGGTGAAGCGAAAGAACTCTCAGCCGCGTTACGCGAGACGGTTGCGAAGGCCGATGCCGCTTTCACATCTCTCGACTTCCAAGGCGGGATTGGCGCTGCGATGGAGTTTTGCAAGACGGTCAATGGATATCTCACCGAGAAGGAACCGTGGATCATCGCGAAAGATGCATCACGGATGGATGAGGTCCGCAAGATCCTCTACAACACCGCAGAATCCCTCCGCGCACTCGCGATCCTCTTGCATCCTGTGATGCCATCAAGTTGTGAACGTCTCTGGTCTTGGATCGGTGGTGACTCTCTAGGCCCAATCACATCGATGCGCATTGATCAGGTCGCAGAGTGGGGACAGTTGAAACCAGGGAGTGAAGTGACGAAGGGTGATGCACTCTTCCCGCGTCTGGAGGATTAGTCGTGGCCGATCGACATAATCGAGATATCGATCGACCTAAGGCTCCGCTACCCGATCCATTGCCTTTGCCCTGTGTCGATTCACATGCCCACCTTGAGATCGTCACCAATACCG
The DNA here is from genome assembly GCA_046093985.1 of Actinomycetota bacterium. GTDB lineage: Bacteria > Actinomycetota > Actinomycetes > Nanopelagicales > Nanopelagicaceae > SYAN01. Next base: position 3,478 of record JBJTGO010000241.1, on the reverse strand, counting down.
ATGTCGATGATCCAGCACTTACCGAGGTGATTGAAGAGAGTAAGTCAGTTGGTATCGATCGAATCGTCCAGGTCGGATATTCGGCGGAGCAATCAGAATGGTCCGTGGCGCTCGCAAAGAGGTTCGATTCCAATGTCTTGGCAGCGGTCGCACTCCATCCGAATGAGGCACCCGTTGTTGAAGATCTCGAGAAGGATCTTGCCATCATCGAACGCTTAGCTGATGAGGAGCGCGTTCGCGGAATCGGGGAGACCGGGTTGGACTTCTTTCGAACCGAAGTGGATTTACAAGAGAGACAGCGTTATTCCTTCCGGCGCCATATCGATATCGCAAAGCGCAAGGGCAAGGCTTTGATCATCCACGATCGTGATGCACATCGCGCAGTCCTTGATGTACTTGATGAAGAGGGTGCTCCTGACATCACTATCTTCCACTGTTACTCGGGTGATGCTGAGATGGCGAAAGAGTGTGTGAGAAAGGGTTATTACCTCTCTTTTGCGGGAACGCTCACCTTCAAGAATGCGCCACATCTTCGGGAAGCGATCCTCGAGGTGCCGAAGGAGCTTCTGCTTGCAGAGACCGACTCGCCCTTCCTCGCCCCGATGCCTTTCCGCGGCTATCTCAACACTCCGGCTCAGACAGCGCGAACCATCACATTCATGGCAGATGTGCGAGGAGATGATCTCGAGGTGTTGATCCAAAACCTCTCCAATAATGCCGAACGATGCTTCGGCTCCTTTGCCACGAAGGATTGACCTGCGAAGATGAGTGAGAGAACCGAGATCTCCCTCCTTGGCGCTACGGAGATTCGAGAGATCGCCCATCGATTGGGAGTGGTCCCAAGTAAATCTCTCGGTCAGAACTTCGTCCATGACTCCAATATCTGCGAGAAGATCGTGCGCCTTGCAGGGATCACTCATAGAGATGTCGTCGTTGAGATCGGGCCTGGACTCGGTTCGCTCTCGCTTTCGATCGCTCGAACCGGAGCGCATCTGATCGCAGTCGAGGTAGATGCTCGACTCGCCTCGCGACTGCCAGAGACCTTGCGCGCTCATGGTGTCAAAGCAGATGCATTCACGGTGATCACAAAGGATGCGATGCAACTTTCTTCCCAAGACCTTGGCCTCGCCCAAGACTCTGGCAGAGCAGTCAAGGTAGTCGCCAACTTGCCCTACAACGTCTCTGTTCCTGTTCTCATCCATCTTCTTGAGATGGAACGCTTTGAGAGCGCGATGGTGATGGTGCAGAGTGAGGTCGCTCGACGACTCGCGGCTAAGCCAGGGAGCAGAGAGTATGGAGTGCCAAGTGCGAAAGTTGCCTGGTTTGCCGATGCGACCTTGAGCGATTCCATACCTCGCGCAGTCTTCTGGCCGGTTCCTCGTGTGGATTCTTTACTTCTGAAACTGCAGGCCCATCAGCCGCTTTCGAACGAAGCGGATCGACTTCTCACATTTGAGATCATCGATGCCGCTTTCAATCAAAGGCGCAAGATGCTGAGAAGTTCACTCTCGAGACTTCTTGAAAAGCACGTTCCCGAACTCGCTGTTGAAGTCATTCTCGAACGCGCAGGGCTTGATCCGACTGCTCGTGCTGAGTCGATCAGCGTCGAAGGCTTTCTTGCCATCGCGCGAGTGATCAGATTCACCCACCCCTGACGGCGAGCACTCCACTCGACCTTAGGACTACTGTTCCAACCGTGGCACACCATCACGCGACCGTTCGAGTTCCGGGGAAAGTCAACCTACAACTCTCAGTCGGCCCGAAGCGAAGCGATGGTTTCCACGAGATCGCAACCGTCTTCCAAGCAGTCTCACTCTTCGATGATGTGAAAGTGACTTTCGCCGATGATGAGGACCGCACGCAACTTTTCTCGATAGAGATCAAGGCTGATAGCCCTCACGGCATCCCGACTGATCAGAGCAATCTCGCTTATGTCGCCGCCGATCTCATGTACAAGAAGTTCAATCTCGAAGGTGCTCTCGATATCGCGATCACCAAAAACATCCCGGTGGCAGGAGGCATGGCTGGTGGTAGCGCCAATGCCGCAGGTGTGATCGTCGCACTGGATTCACTCTTCAGCCTTGGTCTCTCCCGCACCGAGATGGAGGAGATCGGCGCTGAGATCGGAAGCGATGTCCCCTTCTCTATCGCGGGAGGCACCGCAATCGGCACCGGACGCGGCGAGCAACTGACGCCCGCACTTGCACGTGGGAGTTATTCCTGGGTCTTTGCACTTTCAAGTAACGGGCTCTCCACCCCTGCGATCTACGGCGAGTGCGATCGATTACGGGAAGGGATGGATATCTCCTCACCACAAGTGAGTGAATCCTTGATGCATGCGCTTCGTTCCGCAGATGCGAAAGCGCTCGGTAAAGCGCTACAGAATGATCTCCAACCAGCCGCATGCTCGATTAGGCCAGCGCTACGTTTGATACTCGATGTCGGAATGGATTACGGCGCGCTTGGTGGAATCGTCTCTGGATCTGGACCGACGGTGGCATTCCTCGCTGAGGATGAGGATCACTCCCTCGATCTCGTCGTCGCCCTCACATCAAGTGGCGTCGTAGGCAATGTTGTGCGTGCAAGCGGACCTGTAGTCGGCGCGACGGTAATCGACCGATAAACTACAGGCTCCTCCATTGTGTAGTGGCTAGCACATGGGCCTTTGAAGCCCAGGGTCCTGGATCGATACCAGGTGGAGGAGCCACGCAAGTAGCACTCCTCGACTGACGATATTTCTGGCGCTTGAGCTTCAAGCAATAGAATGACGTCGTGGATTTGGCGATCATCCTGGCAGCCGGTGAAGGCACCAGGATGAGATCAGCCCAAGCGAAGGTCCTTCACGAGATCGCAGGTCGCTCCCTCATCGGACATGTTCTGGCGGCGCTCGATCATCTCTCACCAAAACATCAAGCGATCGTTGTCGGCGCAAAGCGCGAAGCGGTCGAGAGCCATCTCAAAGAGATCGCACCTGATGCCCTTCTCGTCCATCAAGAGGTACGGAATGGAACTGGGGCCGCAGCACGTCTTGCTCTCGATGCCTTTGTCGCAGCCCATGGGAGTTCAGCCAGAACAGTCATCATCATGGCTGGCGATACGCCATTGCTTACCGGAGCATCTCTTCGCGCGCTTCAATCGCGGCACGGTGATATGAATGCGAAGGCGACGGTGCTAACCGCTGAGGTATTCGACCCAACTGGTTATGGACGGATCATCCGCGATGGCGAAGGTCACATCTCACGTATCGTCGAAGAGAAGGATTGCAAGGAGTTCGAGAAAGAGATCGATGAGATCAACTCTGGCGTCTATCTCTTCGACGATACGTGAGATGCGCCCTTCGCCATCGCGGATGATCCGACCATAACCGGTCGGGTCGAATACCTCAGCGGTGAGCACGGTCGCCTTCGCATTCATCTCACGATGTCGCGATTGAAGCGCGCGAAGCGATGCTCCGGTAAGCAATGGCGTATCGCCAGCC
>JBJTGO010000240.1:0-1559 GCA_046093985.1 Actinomycetota bacterium | reverse complement strand
TTCCAGTACTCCAAGCGCCCAGGAACCCCAGCAGCCGAGATGCCAGATCAAGTACCGGCTGAGGTGGTGAAGGAGCGATACGAGCGACTGCATCGCCATCAAGAGGCGATTGCACTGGGCGTCAATCAACGTGCCATAGGTCGTGAGTTCGAACTTCTGGTCACTGAGAGTGAGAGTGATCGCGAAGGCATCCGTCGCATGAGTGGAAAGAGTGAGGATGCCCGCCTCGTCCACTTCAATGCGCCTGATCACCTTTCCACGCAGGAGAGTGTGCGCCCCGGTGACTTCGTCACCGTCGAGATCACGGAAGCAAAACCCTTCTATCTCATCGGATCGGATGTGAAGGGAGTACGAAGGTCTCGTGGCGGTGATGCCTTCGCCACAAGGAAAGAAGAAGCAGAGCGATCTGGCGTATTACTTGGCATGCCGAAACTCTCTCGCGCAACGCTCACTGCGGCTCTTGGTTAGGTAGCGATGACCGAGTCTGGTCACATCATCGTGATCGCCGGGGCAACGGCGACCGGCAAGAGCGATCTCGCTGTCGCACTCGCGAGTGAGATCGGTGGCGAGATCATCAATGCCGACTCGATGCAGCTCTATCGAGGCATGGATATCGGTACTGCAAAGTTGACCATGCCAGAGCGCGGCGGGATTCCACACCACATGATCGACATCCTTGATGTGAGCGAGGATGCGACGGTTGCAAGTTACCAAGCTGGCGCGCGTAGCGTGGCTGATCGACTTCTCGCAGAGGGAAAGAGCGTTGTACTCGTCGGTGGCACTGGTCTCTACATCAAGGCTTTCCTCGACGATCTTCAATTTCCCGATACCGATCCGCAGGTTCGCCAGAGGCTGCTCGTTGAGTCTGATTTAGTTGGTGGCGATGAAATGCATCTTCGCCTTGCGCGCCTCGATCCAGCGGCTGCTGCTGCGATTCCGAAAGAGAATGTCCGACGCGTCGTGCGGGCACTTGAAGTCATTGAGATCACCGGAAAGCCATTCACTGCCCATCTGCCACGCCAAGGAGAGGGGAGATATCCCTTCGCGCGACAGTTCGGCCTTGTGATGGAGCGAAGAAACCTTCGAGAACGAATCGATGAGCGAGTCGACCGGATGTGGGAGAAGGGATTGGTCGATGAAGTCGATCTCTTGATCGAACGCGGCATCCGCTCTGGAAAGACTGCTAGAGCTGAGATCGGTTACGACCAAGTCATCGCGTATAGAGAAGGCAAACTCTCAGAGATTCAGGCGCGAGAGGAGACGAAGCGTGCGACGCGAGCCTTCGCTAGAAGACAAGAGACCTGGTTCTCGCGCGACGAAAGAATCACCTGGATCAAAGAGTCGACGATGGGTGCACGTCTGGCCAAAATCGTGAGCCAGATCAGTTAGAACTTGAGTTGATCGAATAAAGGTAGCCTTGGAAGTGATGGTAGCGATGGCGATCCAAGCGACTTCTGGTCATGGAACCGAGAATGACTTCGTCCTGCTCTTCGATCCATCCGATGAGATCACACTGACTTCCGATCAGATCAAGCGAATTTGTGATCGCACCACTGGTG
>JBJTGO010000239.1:0-6936 GCA_046093985.1 Actinomycetota bacterium | reverse complement strand
GAGTAGCGGTGTCGCTCACCATGTTTTCAGCCAACGGAGCCCAGGCGTCGACGGCGACAGAAACCTTGAGTTTGGCGATGGCAATGATCGCGGCCGTTACCGCTGCAGCGCCACTCATATCAGACTTCATCGCTTCCATACCTTGCGCAGGTTTGAGAGCGAGTCCACCCGTGTCGAATGTGATGCCCTTACCGACGAAGGCAAGCCTCTTCATCTTCTTCTTTGCAGACTTTGGACGATAGGAGATGTGCAAGAGGCGTGGTGGATTGGCAGAGCCTTGACCGACCCCGGTGATTCCGCCATATCCCTTGGTCTTCAGTTGGTTGTGATCGAGGACTTCGACCTTCAAACCTGCCTTGAGAGCTTCCGCCTTGAGACGTTTGGAGAACGAGTCTGGCGTGAGATGACTAGGTGGCGTGTTGATGAGATCGCGGGTGAGGTGTACTTGATCTACGATGACCTTGGCTCGGTCAAGCAGAGTCTGCAATTCCTTGCTCTTCGCTTTCACTGTGAAGAGTTCGACCTGAGCTAACGGCGCCTTCTTCTCTTTCAAGGTCGAGCCACGGAACTCATGGAATCCGTAGGAACCCAAGAGAGCGCCCTCCGCGATCGCAGCGAGGTCGTGGAGTGAGTCGTAGGGGAGTGAGAAAGTCGCACTCTTATGACCGTCGAGGGATCTTGCAGCAGCGCCCGCGGCTCTTCTGAGGGTTTCAGCGGCGTAACGAGAAGAGCTCTCTCGCTTTCCGAGACCAGTCAAGACCAAGAGGCGATAGCCATCGGCGGGAAGTTTGATCACTTCATCGGCCGCGCCGGTTGCGCCCATATCGTTCAAAGCTTCAAGGAGTCCGCGAGTATCGATCGCCATATCACCGGATTCGATGTGAAGTTGGTTGCCCGACTTGCCCGCGCCCTGGCTACGACTCAAACCCACAACCAGAATCTCGGCAGACACCTTCTTCTCGGTCGCTCGAACGTTCGCCATCTCAGCCTCCGCAGCTCTCTCTCGATCACTTCGTTCATTTCACAGGCATCGGCTAGGTTATTGGAGTGACCGAAGAAGTGCCATCTCACGGCCAATCTGAGAGAGCGCCTCTCGTTTCACCTCTCGTTTCACCTCTCGTTTCACCATTGCACGGGTACCACCTCGGGCGCGGGGCAAAGATGGCGGACTTCGGGGGTTGGTTGATGCCGATCGAATACCCGCAGGGCAACGACTCGAACGCCGGGGGAGTCTTGGCGGAGCATGCTGCAGTTCGCGAGCGTGTGGGAATCTTTGATGTTTCTCACCTCGGCAAGATCTCGATCAAGGGCGAGAACGCCGTGAAGATCTTGAACTCCATCCTCACCAACGATCTTGATTCCATCCAAGATGGGCAAGCGCAGTACACGATGCTCTGCGATGAGAGTGGTGGCGTGATCGACGACATGATCGCCTATCGGATTTCGTCAGAGGAGATCTTTCTTATCCCCAATGCAGCCAATTGCGCCAAGGTCTTTCAGGTTATCTCTGCCAGCGCACCGGATCAGATCACGATCGAAAATCAACAGCACAGTTTTGGAATCATCGCAGTCCAAGGGCCCAAGTCGCGAGAGTTGCTCGCTGCTGTTGGTATCGAGATTTCTGATGAACTCGATTACATGTCTTTCCTTCGACTCTCTTTCAAGGGCAGTGAGATCATCATCTGCCGAACGGGTTACACCGGGGAACTTGGCTTTGAATTGGTCACACCGGTCCTCTCGAAGAGTGGCGAAAACTTCACTGCCGCGGTCTGGGATCTACTGGTGAAGGCTTTGCCTAGTTTTGACGGCTTGGTTGCTGGTCTTGGCGCGCGTGACACTCTTCGAACCGAGATGGGGTACGCACTCCATGGTCATGAACTCTCACTCGAAATCAATCCCCTAGAAGCCGGAGTGGGCTGGGCTATCTCACTTTCTAAGCCTGCGTGGTTGGGGCGAAGCGCATTGGAGAAGGTAAAGGCAATCGGACCGCAACGGAAAGCGGTCGCACTCCTTGCGAAGGATCGAACTATTCCAAGGGCCGGGATGTCGGTAACTCTCGATGGAGAAGTAGTTGGGATCGTGACGAGTGGAACGTTCTCGCCATCGATCAAGAAAGGCATCGCGCTTGCTCTGGTCCGCCCTGACATCGCCAAAGGTTCATCGCTGACTATGGATGTCCGAGGTCGCGTCGGTGAGTACGAGGTGGTTAGAGCGCCGTTCGTTCCCTCTCGCGTTCGCTAATTGGGTCAATAAATACCACCCTTCGTTGAGTGCGCCTAAGTGCGTTGAGAATGGGCGCACCCGTTATTGCGATGAGCGCTGCGGTCAATATCGATCGCGGGATGTCCCAAGCCATCGCGGTGAGGAAATGGAATCTGATGAAGCGAGAGAGATTCTCATCGACTCCAGCCCCTGGCAGAAATGAGATCGCAGTATCCGTAGCTACTAACCATGGCCAGAGTTGAAGATCCATGAGAAATCCGAAAGACATCCCAGCGACCAGAGCGATGAAGACCAACATTGCAATCTCGGCTCGACCCTGAATGCGTTTTGGAAGGGATCCGGCAAGGAGTCCGATCCATGACGCGGCCTTGATCTGGAACGGAAGCCACGGTCCGATCCCACCGGTCAAGATCGCAGAGAGCGCCATCGCGATAGCACCAAGAGAGAATCCAAAAGTGGCGCCAAAGACGCGAGCAGCAAGGATCACCAAGAACCACATCGGCTCGATTCCCACCGCGCCAGCACCGATTTGGCGAAGAGCAGCAGTGAGTGCCGCAAGTACTGCAAGGAGTGCGATAGCGGTGATCTCGATCCGTCCTCGATTGATTTCAACTCCGAGGAAGAAGAGTGCAAAGGGGATGATGAGGAAGAAGATCCAATAGTGATCCTGGGTCAGTTCGAAACCGAGCGCGCTCTTTGGTAGGTAGAGCGGCCAGGTGAAGGCGATCAAAGAAAGGAGTGAAGTGAGCGCAATTCCCACCTGCGCCAGAGGAGAGAACTTCAGGATCGAACGCCTTCTTGTGATCAGATCAGGATTTGCCGAGCGCATCGATCACCTCCTTCACAGTGAGCCACTTCTGTGGCGCGAGGATCTTCGCCACTTGTGGCGCAAATGGAAGGCTTGCAGTGAGGACCTCCCGAACATTGCCATCGGATACAAGTTCTCCATCGGCGATGAAGAGAACTCGATCGGCAAGTTCCGCGACGAGTTCAACATCATGAGTTGCAATCAGGATCGATCGCTCTCGCGTGGCGCGGGATTTGAGAATCGCGATCAGTCGCTCCTTGCTCGGATAATCAAGGCCCCGCGTTGGTTCATCAAGGATGAGAATGTGGGGGTCGGTCGCCAGCACGATCGCAAGAACGAGTGTGAGTCGCTGCCCTTCTGAGAGATCACGCGGATGCGTCTTCTCTGAGATGCCGGGCAAGAGGCTCTCCAAAGTATTGAGAGTGGATCCAGCGGGAAGTCCTTGATCCTTGTCGGCGAGCTCGCACTCTTCACCTACTGATCTTCCGTAGAGGAGATCACTGGGATTCTGGGGAACAAAGCCGATGATGCGAACCAACTCTTCAGGCGTGAATGTCGAGGGGTCACTTCCCTCGATCGAAACCTCACCACGGAGTGGCGGCGTCACGCCAGAGAGCGCTCTCATCAGCGTCGACTTACCGGCGCCATTTCGTCCCATCAAAGCGACGATCTCGCCCGTACCGATCTCCAACGAGATCCCTGAAAGAACGGTCTTTTCGGCATATCCGAGTTCAGCGTTTCGAATCTTGACGATCGTTCTTCGATCTCCGGTCTGGCTTCGAGATTCCAATGGTTCATTGCCGACTGAAGCAAGACGTCCAGTCTCAGGTGCTAAGACTCTTCGCGCATCCCTTACCGAGAGCGGTATCTCATCGACACCAAGCGATCTAGCAAGTTCCACGATGGGTGGAGCGATCTCCGCATCTTTCATCACATCTGAAGGAGAGCCAACGAGTACTGACCCATCGCGGGAGATGTGGATGATGCGATCGGCATAGTGAATGACGCGCTCAAGACGATGCTCTGCGATCACGACAGTCACGCCGAGGTCATGGACGATGCGTTGCAAGATCGCAAGCACCTCATCCGCTGCAACCGGATCCAGGGCGCTCGTGGGTTCATCGAGGAGAAGGATCTTCGGGTTCATCACGAGGGCGCTAGCGATCGCAACTCGCAGTTGTTCGCCACCGGAGAGTGTCGCGATGGTTCGAGAACGCATTGGGGACAAAGCCAGGAGATCGAGGACCACCTCGACACGCTTTCTCATTGCACTCTCTGGAATCGCCAACGACTCCATCGCGAATGCGATCTCCTCTTCCACGATATCTGTGACAAAACCATGGATGGGGTTCTGACCAACGATGCCGATCAAGTGTGAGAGTTCGCCAGGGCGCACCCCTCTCGTCGAGATGCCATCGACCTGAATGTCGCCACTGAGGATTCCACCCGTGTGGTGAGGAACGAGGCCATTCATAAGTTTGAGCGCACTCGATTTGCCGATACCGGTGCTTCCGATCAGAAGTATGAATTCGCCCTCGCCGACTTCAAATGTCACATCTTCGAAGACAGTGGTCTGCGAGTTCGGATAGATCAGCGAAACATTTCGAAAGGAGATCATGCGCGCTCCTTTCGAAAGAGCGCTAAGAAGGCGGCGAAGAGCCCGATTATGAAGTAGGAGAGAGCACCATCGATGGGAGCGAACCAAATGGCTCCGGCTATGAGGAGAGAGCTCAGCAAGATTGCATTCTCAAAGACTGCCCAACGATCTGGACGATAACTACTTCGCCTCACCCGTTGCCCGAAGCCGCGCGATTCCATGGCGGCGGCGAGATCAAGGCTTCGTTCCAGGGCATCTTCCAGCAACGGGATCGCGATCTTGCGCCAATGGCGAAGCCCTCGAACCTTTTGACCTCGCAAGCGCCGCGCCAATCTGATCCGCTGAATGCTTACGACCAATTGTGGGAAGACTGAGGTAGCGATGGTGAGGATCAATCCCAATTGATAGAAGGCGAGTGGGATCGCTCGAATCAAGCGATGAGGTGAGGTGAGCGAGGTCGCGGCAGCGAAGAGTGCGACGACACCGACGATGATCATCACTTCACCAAGAGTCGAGGTGAGGCGCTCTCTCGTGACTGCGCCGCCAAGGCGTATCCCGGCGATCCACTCCGGAAGTTGCACTGTCGGAAGTGTGATGATCGTCGTTCCCGGAATCGGTACACCGATGAGAATCGCGATGATCATGCGGATAGCGATGATGACTGCAATCAATCTCATCGCCACCGCGAAGGATCGCGACCACGGATGGCTCTCTTTGAAAGATCTGACCAATATCGCGCAGGCGAAGACTAGACCTGCAGCAAACCACGGTTGAGAAGAGATGAAGAGCGCGATGCTCAAAGTGATCGCCCAAACCCACCATGCGACGGGATGGATTGTCGATCGAGTCAGATGCTTGTGATCGAGAAGTATCGCGCTCATATCGCTTCGGTCCTACTTGACCAATGTCCGTGGTGTCTTGATCTCAGCGCTGCATTCCTTGGCGGGGTAACCATTGATCCCACAGATGAAGCCTGATGAAGAGGCGCGAAGCTTTGCCGCCGCTGCCAGAACTTCTGCTCCCGTTGCGGAAAGGGCGACCTGTACACAGGTTGTGATCCGCTTGGGGATGCTCTCGCCCCGTGGCCTAATTGCTGCCACGCCGAAGTCGACGATCACTCCGATCCTCTTCTTATTGGCGGTGGGTTTGATCGACTTGCATAGGTTTGCGAAGTTGGGAGCGAGCCTCGGTGGCGCTGCATTGATCTCATCGTTACTGAAGGTATGCATCCAACCTTCGACTGAACCGTCTTTGATGTTGGTGGTTGGTCCAGTCATTGCCATCGTCCACTCGTTGGCACCCGGTGTTGCTTGGAAGTAGCCCCAATAACGGTAACCGGTTGAAGCTTGGGATGGTGAAAATGGAAGTGCAATCAGGAATGCGATCGAGAAGATCGCGATTAGTTTCTTTTTCAATTCTTTCCTCTCAACTCTCGCGCGATGCGAGTGATTAGTGAGAGGTCATGAAGCGTTGCGCCCGAAGATCGTGTCGAAGAGGGAAGAAGGCAGCGACTGTCGATCAAGATTGCTCCGCCCCGCAGACCTCGACGGGTGGTGTGCATCGTTCCTCGTCAGGCATTCCGACTATGACGGTTGCGGGTCAGCGCTGGATTCTCACCAGACTTCCCCTGAGCGAAGAACTATTGAGTTGTCTGCGAAGAGTAGCAAGCCGGGCCCCGCTCAGCCATGAGTTGGAATGAGAGGGAGTGTCGCTTAGGGTGGCGCCATGGAATTTAGAAAACTTGGCGGATCTGGCCTCTACGTATCTGAACTGACCTACGGCAATTGGATCACCCATGGCTCTCAAGTCGAGTCTGAGGCCGCGATCAAGTGTGTCCGTGCGGCCTTCGATGTCGGCATCACAACCTTCGATACTGCAGATGTCTATGCCGGCACTCGCGCAGAGACTGTCCTTGGCAAAGCCCTCAAGGGGATCAAGCGAGAGTCATACGAGTTGTTCACCAAGGTCTATTGGCCAACGGGAGCGGGAAAGAACGAGCGAGGTCTCTCTCGAAAGCACATCATGGAGTCGGTTCATGCGAGCCTCAAGCGCCTTGGCACCGATCACATCGATCTCTATCAAGCACATCGTTTCGATTTCGAAGCGCCACTCGAGGAGACGCTTTCAACCTTTGATGATCTGATCCGCTCCGGCAAAGTCATGTACATCGGATTCTCTGAATGGACTGCGGGACAGATCAGTGACGCCCTACGAATCCAGAAGGAGCGCGGATACGACCGCTTTGTCTCGAGCCAACCTCAGTATTCGATGCTCTGGCGCGTGATCGAAAAGGAAGTTGTGCCGCTGA
>JBJTGO010000238.1:0-10902 GCA_046093985.1 Actinomycetota bacterium | reverse complement strand
GATCGTCAATGCGGTCAAGAGCACTCTCGATAAGACACCGCCAGAGCTTGCAAGTGACCTGATGGATCGTGGCATCGTGCTCACCGGTGGTGGCGCACTCCTTCGCGGTCTCGACGAGCGACTTCGACACGAGACGAACATGCCGATTCATATCGCAGAGCAACCACTCAATGCGGTTGCGATCGGATCCGGAAAGTGCATCGAAGAGTTCGAGGCGCTTGAGAAGGTCTTGATCTCGGAACCACGACGCTAGCAAGAAGCAGAGTTACAGGAACTAGAGGAAGATCGAGAGTAAGAACTAGAGGTAGGTAGAGGCGATGGCGCAACGCGGTTCAGGTAGAACACGTCTGCTCCTGGTCTCGCTCTTGGTAACAGCGCTCTTTCTCATCACGCTCGACCTTCGTGGTGTCAGCCTCCTCGCCACCGCTCGTTCTGCGATGCAGACTGTTGCCAAACCCTTCCAGAGCGCAGCGAACTTCCTCTTCTCCCCAGTCGGTGACTTCTTCGGAGATATCGCGAACATCGGGCAGGCGAATGAGAAACTCGATCGATTAAAGGAGAAGAACAAATCCCTTCAAGAGCAGATCGCAACGCTCAAGGATATGCGTGGTGAACTTCGCCAACTCAAGTCAGTTCTCGACCTTGCCGGACGTGCGCAGTACGAGGTCGTCGCAGCACGTGTGATCGCCTTCGGTCCAGAGTCGAGTTTCGAACGCACCGTCACACTCGATATCGGAAGCACGAGTGGAATCTCGCGAGATATGGCAGTGATCTCGGGCGCTGGAGTAGTGGGTGTCGTGAAGACAGTGACCGCTCGCTCTGCAATCGTCCAACTCGTCAGTGATCCTGCATTCCGAATGGGAGTGCGAATCGCCGGTCGGCAGACGATGGGAATCCTTTCCGGCAAGGGTTCTAACTACTTCGATCTCGAACTTCTCGATGCGCGTGGCAATATCAAGCAAGGCGATGTCCTCCTCTCACGAGGGAGTAGCGGCAATCGACCTTTCGCGCCAGGAATCCCGGTCGGAACTGTCGTCTCAGTCGATAACTCGATCGGAGCGCTCACCAAGCGGGCAGAGGTTCGTCCATTCTCAGAGCTCAGTAGTTTGGGAGTCGTCGCAGTGATCCTCTCCGAGAAGGCGAGTGATCCAAGGGACTCACTCATCCCGAAGGCTCCGGTTGCGACACCGACGCCGACCGTGACTGTCTTCGTCACTCCGACGCCATCGCCTGAAGCGAAGAATTCAAACAAGAAGTCCACTGGCGAATAGTTCGATTGGCTAGTTGATGAGCATCTTCCGAACCTCAATGACGATCTCGTTCTTCCTTGCCATCTTCCTGATTCAAGAGTCGATCATCAATCGGATCGACTTCTTCATCGGAGGATTCTCGCTCTATCTTGCGCTTCTCTTTAGTTGGCTTGCCACGGAAGATAAGGGTGAGGCCTTCCTCTCCGCATTCATCGCAGGGATCATCCTTGATCTCACGCCCTCTTTCGATACGCCAGTCGGGCTCTGGACTGCCACGCTGCTCTTCTTCTCCTATCTGGTTTCGACCTATCGCGAGAGCCTTGGTGATCTCGATGAGCGACCGATGACGGCTGCTCTCTATCTCGTCGTCGCTACATCGCTCTCGATCTTGCTCTTTGTGATCCTCTCCGGGGTTCTCGGCAACGCGATCCCGCCCTTCTTCACAGTCGTCCGTGAGATATCGGGCAATGTGCTCTGGACCTTGCTCTTCTCACCGATCTACTTCCCAGTGGTCAATCGCATCAAGGTACGCCTCTTCGAAGTTCGGAGCGCTCCGTGAAGGATCGCTCCCGCCTGACCATGATCGTGGTTCAGGTTCTCATCGCATCGGTGATGATCGCTCTCCTTGGTCGTCTCTATTACATGCAGGTCGTCGATGGTGAGCGGTATCGAGAGGCAGCGCTCAATGTGCAGAGCCGAGATATCGTCACACCGGCCAATCGCGGTCTCATTGTCGATAACACGGGCCTGCCACTTGCGATCAATCGTGCCGGGCTCGAGATCACCGTGGATCGAAGCATCATCGATAAGTTGCCGGATCGCGGTGCATCAGTGCTTCGCAGGGTCGCCGCCATCCTGAAATTGGAGTACCAAGATGTCTTCAATCGAACCCGCCTCTGCCCAGAGCTCGAGGTAGGGGAGCGGGCAGGTTGTTGGAACGGAACTCGCTATCAACCGATTCCGATCACCAAATCTGCGAGCGAACGTCAGGCATTTGCAATCATCGAACGTTCCGATCAATTCCCAGGGGTTGATGCATCACCGGTTTCGATCCGGTACTACCCATCGATCGCTGGTGAGAACGCTGCCCATCTCCTGGGCTATATCGGTCCAGTGACCGAGGAGGATCTCACTCGAATCTCCACTGAATCGAGTGAGGGACCGAAGTTCTATCGCAATGAGTTGATCGGTAAGTCAGGGATCGAGTTGCAGTATGACGATCAATTGCGAGGCACACCCGGAGTGCGAACCGTGATCGTCGATCGACGTGAGTCGGTGACTCGGCAATCTCGAGATCTCGCTCCCAGAGCGGGGAACAATCTCGTCCTCAATATCAATGCGAAGATCCAGGCAGCGGTAGAGCGCGAACTCGCAGCCTCGATCCAACGTGGGAAGTCTCTCGGAAGACGCTCTGACTCGGGCGCTGGGATCGTGATGGATATGCAAGGTCGCATCGTCGCGATCGCTTCCTATCCAACTTACGATCCGAATATCTGGGAGAACGGCATCACACTCGCTCAGGCGAAGCGCCTCTATAGCGAGGCGGCCGCAGTTCCTGCTCTCTCACGAGCGACGCAAGGAGCATATGCACCAGCCTCCACATTCAAAGTCGTCTCCACCGCTGCTGCGATCCGCGCCGGTTATCGACTCGATCAACGATTCAACTGCCCCTCCGAAGTTCAGATCGGAACCAGGACATTCCGTAACTTCGATAGTAAAGCGCTTGGCGTGATCGGCTTTGAGCGTTCACTCGCTCTCTCCTGTGACTCGATGTGGTACCAGATCGCTTACGACGAATGGGTACGTGATGGCGGTTTGAGACCGAAGGAGAATCCCAATGATCACTTCTTCACCACCGCGCGTCTCTTTGGATTCGGTCAACGGACCGGCATCGACCTTCCCTCAGAATCCTCTGGACGATTACCCGACCGTGATTGGAAGAAGGCTTGGTATGAGGAGAACAAGAAGTTCTACTGCAACTATCGAGAGCGAGCGAAGAAGTCACAGTTGACCCCGCTCTTGATCGAGATCGCCCGAGAGAATTGTCTTGATGGTGACAAGGTGCGCGCTGGTGATGCAGTCAACTTCTCCATCGGACAAGGTGACCTTCTAGCAACGCCGTTGCAGATGGCGATGATCTATACCGCTCTCGGTAACGGCGGCACCCTCTATCGACCACAGATTGCACGAGCGATCGTGGATCCCGAAGGCAATCCGGTCCGTCAATTCGAACCCGAAGCGATCGGCACCTTGCCCGTTGATAAGCGCACCTTGCGAGTGATCAAGAATGGTCTGCGACAAGTTGTGACGGGTGGAACTGCGACCGGAGCATTCTCAGGACTTCGCACTGAAGTGAGTGGAAAGACTGGAACCGGACAGGTCTTTGGTCGAAACCTTGATGGATCTGCGAAAGATGACACCTCATGGTTCGTTTCCTACGCCCCGACGAAGAAGCCTGTCTACACCGTGGTGATGATGGTGAGCCAAGGTGGATTCGGCAGCAGTACTTCCGGCGTTGGTGTCCGCCGTATCTACGAACAGATCTTCGGCGAGGCGGGAAAGCGCGCCGTCACTCCACGAGGTGTGCCGGATAGGCTTCCGAAGATCGATGTCACACGATCACTCAAGCAAGTGACATCCGATAGCCAAGAAAGCGATACGGGAGGTGCGAATGACAACTGACTTCGCATTCCGTCGACAGGCGCGTCGTTCCTCGATCCGAGATTGGGATCTGATGCTCACCTTCGCCGTCGCATGCCTTCTCGTCCTTGGAATCCTCCTCGTCTATGCAGCGACTCGAGATTGGTTCGCAGCCAATAACCTCGATCCCGAGTATTACTTGAAGCGCCACACCATCAATGTCCTGATCGGCATCCTCTTAGCTTGGGCAGCGACGCTCATCGATTACCGGATGATCCGAGCGTTCGCTCCCATCGTCTGGGGGCTGGGCGTACTTGGACTCTTCTTGGTTCTGGTGCCTGGTATCGGTGCTACCGTCAACGGTGCGCGTGCATGGATCGCACTTCCCGGCGGTTTTCAGATTCAACCAGCGGAGTTGGCGAAGATCTCGATCATCGTCGGTATGGCTCTGATTCTTTCTGAGCTCCATGGCAATCAAGAGCATCCGGAGCATCAAGATGTCCTCAAAGCTCTCGCTGTCGCAGCGGTGCCGATCTTGCTCATCGTCGCGCAGCCAGACCTCGGCACCATCCTCATCATCTCCGCTTCGATCGTCACCATCATCGCAGTCTCGGGAGCGGCGAGTAGATGGGTCTTCGGGTTGATCGCTCTTGCGATCCTCGGTGGATTCGTCGCGGTGCAGACCGGAGTAGTGAGCGACTATCAGGTCAATCGATTGGAATCTTTCGTCGATCCCAATGCGGATCCCCTCTACACCGGATACCAATTGAGGCAATCGCGCATCACTATTGGATCCGGTGGTCTTACCGGTACCGGGCTCTTCGATGGACCTCAGACCAGCGGTCGTTTCGTACCTGAGCAACAGACTGACTTCATCTTCACCGTGGCGGGAGAACAACTCGGTTTCCTTGGATCAGGTTCGATCATCTTGCTCTACAACATCATCATCTTCCGAGGTTTCGCGATCGCACGGCGAAGCGAGGATATGTTCGGCCGACTCGTCTCCATCGGTGTCGTCTCGTGGTTCGCATTCCAGACATTCGAAAATATCGGGATGACGATGGGGTTGATGCCGATGACTGGTGTGCCGCTTCCGTTCCTTTCCTACGGGGGATCGAGCATGTTCGCCTGCCTCATCGGTTTCGGTCTCTTGCAGAACGTCCACCTCAGATCGAGCCGATAACACGCGTGTTTTCTGCGGGATTGGGCAACCTCGCCCACCCTCTGCCATAATTGCGCCAGCGCTGATGCGCACAGGTTTTCTGGATTCGATTCCTTCCATCGATGGATGAAGCGATCTCTAGATGAAGCTGGTACCGCTCTTGGAACGTGCGGTCGCTTCGAGTTTGTGCATATCGCAGCTAGCGAGATCAGTCACTGGACCGATCCTTACGAGATTTTTTTGAGATTAGAGGTTTGAGAGATGGCTACAGAGCCAACTGAGAAGAAAGTTCGCGTGCGCCGAAAGAAGGCAGCCGCAAGCGAAGAGACCAGCGCACCTGCTGCGACAACGAGCGAGAAGCCCAAGCGCGCAACTAAGGCGATTCCGGTTCCGATGTTCCAAGCTCCTGCAGTCACCAAGACCAGCGTCAGCGATAGTGATGAGCGCAAGCCATCGCCCCGCGGAAAGCGCCGGGATGAGAGTGAGAGCGATGCAGAGAGCCGCGATCCTCGCAGGCGCCGTCGTAGGCGAGGTGGCCGTAATCGCCATCGTGATGGAGAGACTTCACAATCCGATGATGGCAACGACTCAGCCGATGAGAGCGAGTCGCCGAGTGAAGGCAAAGATGGTTCCGAGCCGAAGCTAAGGAAGCGTCGCAAGCGGGTCCGTCCTGGCCAAGAGAGCGTCGCACCGGGTGAGGTCGTCGATGAGGATGGTGTGGTCACAGTTGTGAAGGTCCGCGAGAGTCGTCCGACCACATCTCGCAGCCGAGAGAAGCGCGATGACTTCCGCCGCCGTGGTTCACGACCACAAAGAGGTTTCCGAGATGGACACCGGGAGGGTTATCGAGAGAACCGTCGTCGTGGCGTCATTCTCACTGAAGGTGAATTCCTTGCCCGCCGCGAATCGGTCGAGCGCGAGATGATCGTGCGCCAGAAGGGCGATCGCACTCAGATCGCGGTCCTCGAGGACAAGATCTTGGTGGAGCATTACGTCAACAAGAACAGCAACGTCTCCTATGTTGGCAACGTCTATCTCGGCAAAGTGCAGAACGTCCTTCCTTCGATGGAAGCTGCGTTCGTCGATATCGGCAAGGGAAGGAATGCAGTCCTCTATGCCGGTGAAGTGAATTGGGACGAAGCAGGTCTTGCTGAGAACAAGGACAAGCGGATCGAACATGTCCTCAAGTCAGGTCAGATGGTGATGGTCCAAGTGACCAAGGATCCGATCGGACAGAAGGGCGCTCGCCTTACCTCTCAGGTTTCTCTCCCTGGACGCTATGTCGTCTTCGTCCCTGGTGGCGAGATGAGTGGCATCAGTCGAAAACTTCCGGAGAACGAGCGCGCTCGTTTGAAGCAGATCCTTGGCAATCTCATCTCGGAAGATGAGGGCGTCATCGTCCGCACCGCAGCAGAAGGTGCGAGTGAAGAGGAACTCACCCGCGATGTGGCGCGTCTGAAGGCGCAATGGGATGACATCAAGAAGAAGTCAGAGAAGAAGGAGATCAATACTCCGACGCAGCTCTATGGCGAGCCAGACCTCACCGTTCGAGTCATCCGCGACCTCTTCAATGCAGACTTCAAGAAACTCCAGATCCAAGGGGCTGATGCCTTCGATGACATCAAAAACTACCTTGGCCATGTTGCACCAGAGTTGATGGAACGAGTCGAAAAGTACACCGGCACCTCGGATATCTTCGCTGAGTACAACATCGATGAGCAGCTCTCGAAGGCGCTCGATCGCAAGGTCTATCTCCCCTCCGGAGGCTCGCTCGTCATCGATCGCACCGAAGCGATGGTCGTGATCGATGTCAATACAGGTAAGTTCATCGGAACGGGCTGAAAGCTCGAAGAGACCGTCACCAAGCACAACCTTGAGGCAGCAGAAGAGATCGCACGTCAGCTTCGACTTCGTGACCTTGGCGGCATCATTGTCATCGACTTCATCGATATGGTCCTGGAGTCCAATCGCGAGCAGGTCTTGCGTCGCCTCGTCGAGTGTCTCGGTAGAGATCGCACCAAACATCAAGTCGCCGAAGTGACATCACTTGGTTTGGTCCAGATGACGAGAAAGCGCGTCGGACAAGGTCTGATCGAAGCCTTCTCCACCACGTGTGACAGTTGTTCAGGTCGTGGAATCCATATTCACGCAGATCCGGTCAACAAGAAGACCGTTGATCGTGAAGTGGGCGAGCAAGAGGATGAGGCACCACGAGGGCGAAACTCTCAACGCCGTTCCGATAAGAAATCCGAGCCGAAAGCTGAGACAAAGAGTGAAGAGATTTCCGATGCTGGCGAAGCAGAACCAGCGGCGGAGAGTGACGATTCAAGTCGGCGACCCTTCGGTCGCAGGCGCAGGAGAGCGGTGAGTACCGGGGTCATCACGGCTGAATAGGCCAGTTTGACCCCCTCAGCCGTATCTCCGTATCCTTGCCCGTCGGCCTGACGGATGGGGATCCAAAGGCAGTCTTGTAGATCAGAAATCGAGGAGAGAACGTGTACGCAATCGTGAAAGCTGGCGGACGCCAAGAGAAGGTGGCCGTTGGCGACACCATCGTCGTCGATCGTATGGATGAGGCCGCAGGTTCAGCCGTCTCCTTCCCAGCACTTCTCGTCGTCGATGGCGAGAAAGTCACCGCTGATCCATCTGCGCTCGCTTCGGTCAAGGTGACTGGCGAAGTACTCGCTGAGGTCAAGGGTCCGAAGATCCACATCCTCCGCTACAAGAACAAGACTGGCTATCGCCGTCGTCAAGGTTTCCGTTCCAAGAACACTCGCGTGAAGATCACCGCGATCAACGGTGTGAAGTAGAAGGGGAGGCGAAGAAGAGATGGCAAGTAAAAAGGGTGTCTCCTCGACACGTAACGGTCGCGATTCCAATCCGCAGTATCTCGGGATCAAGCGATTCGGTGGTCAGGTAGTCAACAGCGGCGAGATCCTCGTCCGTCAACGTGGCACCAAGTTCCACCCAGGAAAGAATGTCGGTATCGGTAAGGACGACACGCTCTTCGCTCTCGCAGCAGGAACTGTCGAATTCGGTCACGCACGTGGCCGCAAAGTCGTCAACATCGTCCCGGCTTCGTAACCACGCGGATTTTCCAAGGATCGGGTCCGCGCCGAGGGCCCGATTTTTTTATTGAGTAAAGAGTGAGGCAAGGAGGAGCTAGAGCTATGGCAACCTTCGTTGACCGCGTCATGCTCCACGCCTCTGCCGGTAAAGGCGGTGACGGTTGCGTCTCCGTCCATCGCGAGAAGTTCGTCCCACTCGGCGGTCCTGATGGCGGTGATGGTGGTCGCGGCGGTGATGTGATCCTCGTCGTCGATCCCAATGTCACCACACTCCTTGATTTCCATCACTCACCACATCGCGCTGCGACTTCAGGAAGACAAGGTCAAGGTGCGCATTCAAATGGTGCCTCTGGTGAAGATCTGATTCTTTCCGTACCTGATGGCACCGTGATCCAGGACGAGAGTGGTGAAGTTCTCGCAGACCTAGTTGGTATCGGAACGACTTTCATCGCAGCGCGCGGTGGTCGTGGCGGTCTTGGTAATGCGACGCTCGCATCACGAAAGCGGAAAGCGCCTGGTTTTGCTCTCAAGGGAGAGCCAGGGGAGAAGCGCACTCTCATCTTGGAACTCAAATCGGTCGCCGATGTCGCTCTCGTCGGTTATCCATCGGCAGGAAAGTCATCACTGATCGCTGCGATCTCATCGGCGCGCCCCAAGATCGCTGACTATCCCTTCACCACATTGGTGCCGAATCTCGGTGTGGTCCAAGTGGGAGAGACTCGATTCACCGTCGCAGATGTCCCAGGTCTCATCCCAGGGGCAAGTGAAGGTAAAGGTCTAGGTCTCGAATTCTTGCGACATGTCGAACGATGCAAGATCTTGGTTCATGTCCTCGATTGCGGAACGCTCGAGACTGATCGTGATCCACTACGTGATTTCGATGTGATCGAAGCGGAGCTTGCGAAGTATCAGGCCGAGATCCCACTCGCAGCCAGACCTCGCATCATTGCGCTCAACAAGATCGATCTCCCTGACGGCCGAGCGATGGCGGATATGGTCAAGGCGACTCTAGAGAAGCGCGGTTACAAAGTGTTCGCACTTTCAGCTGCGACGAGAGAGGGCATCCAAGAACTTCTCAATGCGATGGCGGAATCGATATCAATGCTTCGCCGTGAGGAGATCTCTGCTGAGCGGACTCGCATCGTTTTGACGCCACCTGCGATTGATGATGCCGGATTCGAAGTGAGTGCGAACAAGGATGGCTCATTTACCGTCACTGGGAAGAAGATCGAACGTTGGGTCGCGCAGACTGACTTCTCGAATAAGGAAGCAATCGGCTATCTCGCAGATCGCCTCGCACGCGCAGGGGTGGAGAAGCAACTCTTCAAACTCGGTGCTCGCGAAGGTAGCGAGGTAAGGATCGGATCCGGCGATGATGCGGTTGTCTTCGATTGGGAGCCGACGATTGAAGCCGGAGCAGAGTTACTTGCAGGACCGAGAGGAGAAGATCTCCGAATCCCTTGGGAGCGTGATCGATGAGCGCCGGGCGACGGATCGTCGTCAAAGTTGGGTCATCGACTCTCACAGGGAGAGATGGAGCGTTCCTCGACCAATCTCGTCTCGATAAAGTCGTCGATCTCATCGCGCATCTACGGCGCGAAGGCAGCGAAATCGTGCTCGTCTCATCCGGTGCGATCGCATCAGGTCTCTCTCCACTCGGACTCCACGCTCGTCCGAAGGATCTAACGATGCAACAGACAGTCGCTTCAGTCGGTCAGGGACTTCTCATCCGCAACTATTTCGATTCATTCGCACGTCACTCCATTATCGCAAGTCAAGTCTTGATCACGGCAGAGGATGTGATGCGAAGGAGCCACTACCTCAATGTCCGGGCCACCCTGCTCACCTCGCTTCAATTGGGTCTTGTCCCGGTGATCAACGAGAACGATTCAGTTGCACTTGCGGAGATCAAGTTCGGCGACAACGATCGCATCTCCGCCTTGGTCTCGCATATCGTCAGCGCTGATCTTCTTCTCATCCTCACCGATGTCGATGCGCTCTATGACGCGCCGCCGCGATCTGGAAATGCAGCGCGGATCGAGGAGGTTTCGGATTTCAAGAGCCTGGACTCACTTGAGATCACAGAATCAGATTCCAAAGTCGGAAGTGGTGGCATGATCACGAAGATCGAGGCTGCTCGTATCGCAACGAGCGCTGGCGTTACAACGCTGCTCACTGATCTCGATCACGCAGAGCAAGCAATGCGCGGAGAGGGATTTGGAACTCGATTCCTACCCAGCACTGATCCCATCGCCTCTCGCCGCCTCTGGCTCGGCTTTGCTGCCACAGTCCGAGGAAAACTCTTCCTCGATGAGGGCGCTGTCGATGCGATCAGAAATCGAGGTAGTTCTCTTCTTCCTGCTGGAGTCACAAAGGTCGAGGGCTCGTTCGTCAGCGGAGATACAGTCGAACTTCTCTCTCACTCAGGAGAGGTGGTAGCACGTGGACTCACCTCCTACGACTCCGAAGAGATTCCCAAACTCTTGGGGCGCAGCACTAAGGAGTTGAGCCAAGAGTTCGGTGAAGAGTATGGGAATGCCCTTGTTCATCGTGATGAGATGGTGCTCCTATGAATCCATCGATTGCGAGTGGAGAGAGTGATCTGATGATCGCAGGCCTTGCCAAAGATGCGCGGCGAGCCCAGAAGACGCTTGCAGCTTCCTCATACAAGGTGCGTCAATCTCTCATCGAAGCAATCGCTGACAAGATCGAGGAGGCAAAGCCGCTCATACTTGAGGCGAATGGAAAGGATTTGGCGCAAGGAGAAGCATCCGGAATGAAC
>JBJTGO010000237.1:0-4702 GCA_046093985.1 Actinomycetota bacterium | reverse complement strand
ACCGCAGTCTTCATTCGTGCTCCCTGGGTTGAAGAGGTAGGAGAGTCGGTCCAAGTCTTGGCTCGGGTCAATGATCACGCAGTCGCGGTTCGATACCGGAACCTCTTCGCCACTTCCTTCCATCCAGAACTTACCAAGGACACCCGTGTGCATCGATACTTCATTGAAGAAGTCGTCGCACCGAATCTGTTGAGGCGCGCCACTTTCGGTTCGAAGGATCAGGTCCATGAAGGCGAGACGCGGTAGCCATGTCAGGTCATTCCAAGTGGGCGACGACGAAACATAAGAAAGCGATCATCGACAAGCGTCGAGCAAAGGTTTTTGCGAAATTGATCAAAGCGATCGAGGTCTCTGCACGAACTGGTGGATCCGATCCGAGTGGTAACCCCACTCTCTACGACGCGATCCAGAAGGCGCGAAAGAATTCGGTTCCATCCGACAATATCGACCGTGCCGTAAAGCGTGGCGCTGGTCTGGAATCTGGCGGAGCTGCGTATGAGACGATCATTTACGAAGGCTATGGACCGCAGGGGGTTGCACTCCTCATTGAATGCTTGAGTGATAATCGCAACCGAGCTGCTTCCGAAGTACGCGTTGCCGTGACGCGCAATGGTGGCACGATGGCCGATCCAGGTTCAGTCTCTTACCTCTTCCATCGCAGGGGAGTTGTCATCGTTGGGAAAGAACAAAGCAAGGCAGCGAAAGGTTCTCTCTCTGAGGATGAGTTGATGGAAGTCGTCCTTGATGCGGGCGTCGAGGAGATCAATGACCTGGGCTCCTCCTTCGAAGTGGTCAGCGAACCCGCTGCAATGGTCTCGGTACGAAGCGCAGTTGAGAGAGTGGGCTGGGAATACGAATCGGCTGAGGTCTCGCTCCTGCCTTCCGTCAATGTCCCACTCGATAAGGATGGCGCGGAGAAGTTGTTTGAATTGATCGAAGCGATAGAGGAACTCGACGACGTACAGAACGTCTATGCGAATTTTGATGTCTCCGATGAGATCATGGCGGCGCTCAGTTAGCCTGCGCTCATGCGCGTCCTTGGAGTAGATCCTGGCCTCACCCGTTGTGGCATCGGCGTGGTGGAGAGCGTCGGATCGAATCTACATCTGGTCGATTTAGGAGTGATCAAGACTCCGAAGGAAGCAGAGATTGACCAACGACTTCTGACCCTGGAAGCAGAACTTTCCTCATGGATCAAACGCGCAAAGCCGGATGTGATCGCAATCGAACGGGTATTCTCACAACTCAATGTGAGGACGGCTATGGCTACGGGACAAGCGGCAGGTGTTGCGATTCTCCTTGCCGCAAAGAGTGGTTTGCCAATCGCGCTCCACACACCGAGTGAGGTCAAGGCAGCGGTCACCGGTTCAGGTAGAGCCGATAAGGCGCAGGTGGCCTCGATGGTGAAGCGAATCCTCAAACTCAAGGATGTCCCGCGTCCAGTCGATACGACAGATGCACTTGCACTTGCTATCTGTCATCACTGGCGAGGTGTCGGCGATGCGCGGCTGAAAGCTGCAGGCAAACGGGAGAGGACGCGGCGCAAATGATCGGACGCGTCATGGGGGAGATCATCGAAAGAGTCGATGGTCCACATCACTGCCTTGTAACGGTTTCGGTATCAGGGCTTGGGATCGAAGTTCATGCCCCGAAGGTCGATGTCGATCAAGCTGCGGAGAATTCGAGGATTGAGCTCTTCACAGATTTCGTCGTTCGCGAAGACGCGATGATGCTCTACGGATTCGCGACATCTGCACGACGATCGCTCTTTCGCATGCTCCAGACCGTCACCGGTGTAGGTCCTAAAGTCGCCCTAACTATCGTTGCGACGACAGAGAGTGACGATCTCATCGGAGCGATCGTGGATGGTGATCTCGCATACCTCGAACGCATACCTGGCATCGGCAAGAAGGTTGCCTCCCGAATCTCGCTCGAGTTGCGGGAGAAGATGTCACTTCCCAAAGGTGGATCGAAGAGCTCCGTGCGAAGTGATGTCGTTTCCGCTCTCATTAATCTCGGTTACGGTGAACGTGAAGCCGCGGCAGCTGCCTCAGAACTTACGGCGGGCGTCGAGATTGATGTCGCGCTCAAGGAAGCACTCTCGAGACTCAATAGGACGAAACGATGAGCGATGAGATCACCGAGGAGGGCTCAGTAGTCCGAGCGGAGCTGATCAGCGATGAGGCGAGAATCGATCATGCGCTGCGACCGGAGACGCTTTCGGAGTTTGTCGGGCAAGATCGGGTCAAAGATCAGTTGGCAACGCTGATCCATGCAGCGATCGCTCGAACGAATACGGCTGATCACATCCTTCTGGCTGGGCCGCCCGGTTTGGGAAAGACAACTTTGGCAATGATCATTGCAAAAGAGATGAGCGCTCCGATCAAGATCACCTCGGGTCCTGCAATCCATCATGCTGGCGATCTCGCCTCGATCCTCTCTGCGATCACTCCCGGCGAAGTTCTTTTCATAGATGAGATTCACCGCATTGCTAGACCTGCAGAAGAGATGCTCTATATGGCGATGGAGGATTTTCGAGTCGATGTGATCGTCGGGAAGGGCGCGGGAGCGACATCAATCCCACTCGAGATTGCACCATTCACCCTTGTTGGCGCAACGACGAGATCGGGTCTTTTGACCGGTCCACTCCGGGATCGCTTCGGTTTCACGGCCCATATGGATTTCTATGATGCCGAGTTCCTCGCTTCGATCATCACTCGGAGTGCAGGACTTCTCGACATCGAGATCGACTCCGACGCGGTTTCTGAGATCGCTTCTAGATCTCGTGGCACACCTCGTATCGCAAATCGGTTACTTCGAAGAGTGCGCGATCACTCTCAGGTGCATTCTGATGGGAAGGTATCGATCAAGCAGGCCCAGGCAGCACTTGCGATGTATGAAGTAGATGAGATGGGACTTGACCGACTTGATCGGGCGATCCTTATCTCGCTCGTCGAGAAGTTCCAGGGTGGACCGGTTGGCTTATCGACCCTTGCACTTTCGGTGGGCGAGGAGAGTGAGACCTTGGAAGCGGTCTGCGAACCATTCTTGATCAGGCAAGGACTTCTATCGAGGACCCCGCGTGGTCGTATGGCGACGAGCGCAGGATGGCGTCATGTGGGGAAGGAACCACCCGCTTCGCTTGCTGCCCCGACTCTCTTCGAGTAGCACGACTCTGATTGAGGCGCAGGTGAACTAGACTCTCGACCCATGTCCTTCGAGCGCGGTTCCTACGGCTCTGCCCGCAATCAGGCGAATCAACAGCCGGTCCCTTCCAATCCGGTAAGAACCCTGGTCATCCTCTTCATCGTCCTTTTGACGATGGGTGGGGTCGCAGTCTTTACCGGTGCGACCACGGTCAATCTCGGTCTCGATCTTCGCGGTGGTACCTCCGTGACACTTCAACCGAAGGTGCAACCTGGACAAGAGGGAACCATCACCGCAGAGTCGATTGATCAAGCGGTCAACATCATCCGCCAACGTGTCGACGGAGTCGGTGTCGCAGAGAGTGAAGTCGCCGCGCAAGGAACCGGAACGAATCGTCAGATCGTGATCTCGGTCCCTGGAGAGAACGGTCGTCGCATCATCGATTTGGTCGGGCAAACCGCGGAGTTACGATTTCGTCAGGTTCTGATCGAAACCAGCGATAGCGCTGATTCCCAACTCCTCGATGATTCAGCGTTGCCCGCCGGCGTGACTCCAGAGGTTGCAGAGCAATTCCGAACGCTCGATTGCACCACGGCTTCTGAACGAGGAGCCGGCGCCTTGGATGACCCAAATCAAGCCGTCGCAGTATGTGATCGTGAAGGATTCCTCAAGTATCTCCTTGCGCCAGCAAGGGTGCTCGGTACCGATGTCTCAGGGGCGCAGGCTGTCTTCGATGCGACCACCACTCTGGGTTGGTATGTATCCCTTGATTTCAGCAGTGAAGGTGGGAGGAAGTTCGCTCAAGTGACGAGCGAAGTAGTCAACCTTCCTTCGCCACAGAACCAACTCGCTATCGTCCTCGATGGACTTGTTGTTTCAGCACCACGTATCAACGAGACCATCTCCGGCGGTCAAGCGCAGATCACAGGTAACTTCACACAACTTGAGGCCCAAGATCTCGCCAATGTCTTGAAGTACGGCTCTCTTCCGTTGGCATTCGAACGTGGCGAAGTGCAACAGATCTCACCAACGCTTGGTGCAGAGCAATTGGATGCCGGTCTTCTCGCGGGAATCATCGGACTTTTCCTAGTTTTGGTCTACAGCCTCTTCTATTACCGGGCGCTTGGAGTCGTTGCTGCAGGATCGCTGATCGTTGCTGCTTATGTCCTCATCCTCTCCTTCATGCTCCTTGGCGAATGGGTGGGATACACACTCACCCTGGCTGGTATCGCAGGAGCGATCGTCTCGATTGGTGTTACAGCTGACTCCTTCATCGTCTACTTCGAGCGCTTGAGAGATGAACTACGCGAGGGAAGATCACTCAAGACAGCTGTCGAAACCGCGTGGATTCGCGCACGTCGCACCGTGATCGTCTCGGATGTCGTCTCCATGATCGCGGCGGTTCTCCTCTACATCTTCGCGGTCGGTGGCGTCCGTGGCTTCGCATTCACCCTGGGCATCAGCACTTTGATCGACCTACTCGTCATCTTCTTCTTCTCAAATCCACTCGTCGTCGTTCTCTCTCTAATGAAGTACTTCCAAGAGGGAAGGAAGT